>CANMPY010000028.1 GCA_947499775.1 Bacteroidota bacterium
ATTCATGTTTAAACGTGAAGCGCTCGATTTAATATCGATGCCTGAATTATCCGAAATAGCATCAGCCTTGGGCTTCGATGCAGGTAACCAAAACAAAGAAAGTTTAATAAATTCCATATTGAAACAACAAGAACAATTTATGAGCCAGGAGGAAATTCTGGTTCAGGCCGAAGCGGTTGCCCCAAAACCCAAACGTGTAAAAAAAACAGTTGAGGTAAAAGAAACTGTGATTGAAAGCGAAGAAATTAAAGCCGAAGTCGTAATCCCAGTTGAAAAGCAACAGCGCCAAAAAGACAATCCTTTAGCGCAAACTATTGAGCCAAAACGAGATGGAGGAAGAAGAGAAAGATCAAAAAAACCAATTGTAACTGAGGAGCCAAATCTTCAGCATACTTTTTTCGATAAAAATGCTGATAATTCTGTAAAGGAGAATGAAAATTCGACCTGGAATTCTGAAATGAATACCGAAGATACAGCATCTCCTGTAGTACAAACTGAAACACCTGAGAATGTTGAAAATGCGAATGAAAGCAAGTCCGATGTTCAAGTAAATAGACCAGTTCATAATAGAGAGAAAACCCATCCACAGCCACGTCACGATAACCAACGCCACGAGCAACAACGAACTCAACGCTTGTTTGACGATGCCTTGATTAATTTTTTGGAAACGGAAGGAAATGTAACCACACAAGGTGTTTTAGAAACTATACCCGATGGGTATGGATTTTTACGATCGTCCGATTACAATTATATGCCTTCGCCCGATGATGTTTATATTTCTCCATCTCAAATAAAACAAAATGGCCTTCGAACAGGCGATACAGTAAAAGGTACAATTCGCCCACCCAAAGAAGGTGAAAAATATTTTGCATTAATAAAAGTGGAAAGCATAAATGGTAAAAGTCCAGAATTGGTGCGCGATAGGGTATCGTTCGAACATTTAACGCCCTTGTTTCCAGAAGAAAAATTAAACTTATGCGATAGTCCTAAGCATTTTTCAAACCGTATCATCGACTTGATTTCGCCTATTGGGAAAGGTCAACGCGGATTGATTGTGGCTCAGCCTAAAACAGGGAAAACAACCTTATTGAAAAGCTTAGCTAACGCAATAGCTACCAATCACCCTGAGGTGTATATGATTATTTTATTGATTGATGAACGTCCGGAAGAAGTTACCGATATGGCACGAAGCGTTAAAGCCGAAGTGGTAGCTAGTACATTTGATGAACCAGCCGACAAACATGTGAAATTGGCAAATATTGTATTGGATAAAGCCAAACGACTTACCGAGTGTGGCCATGATGTGGTAATTTTACTTGATTCTCTTACGCGTTTAGCGCGAGCCTATAATACAGTTCAGCCTGCATCAGGCAAAATATTATCGGGCGGGGTAGATGCCAATGCATTGCAAAAACCTAAACGATTTTTTGGTGCAGCACGTAAAATTGAGGATGGAGGTTCGCTTACAATTATAGCCACAGCCCTTACCGAAACCGGGTCAAAGATGGATGAGGTAATTTTTGAAGAATTTAAAGGAACCGGTAATATGGAATTGCAGTTGGACCGAAAGTTAAGCAATAAACGTATTTATCCTGCTATTGATATTACCTCGTCAAGTACGCGTAGAGAAGATTTGCTGCTTGATAAAGGAACCCTTCAAAAAATGTGGGTGTTAAGAAACTACATGGCCGACATGAACACCGAAGAAGGAATGAATATGATGCTCAAACACATGGAAGGAACGCGTGATAATAATGAGTTTCTTAGCAGTATGAATGGATAAATCCATTCTGATGCTCAATCCAATAGGTCCTGTCAGAAAAGGGCACAAATTTTTTTTCATATAAATTTTTTTTTAAAACAAAACCCTTTATGTTTGCAACTTAGAGGTTTTCTTCGAGCCTTTTCATATACACACTAACGATGAAAAATATAGGTTTTGTACTTTTTTGTATTGGCTTTTGTACTGCACTTAATGGGCAAACTATTGCCCGACGTGTTGTGAGCGCTTGCGGAAATTCGGCTACCGTAAATGGAATAGTTTTACATTATACGATAGGCGATTTAATCATTACAAATATATCGTCAAGCGGCAGCCCAAGTTATAAACTAAGCCAAGGGTATCAACAAAGCGACAGCCTTTCTGGAAAAATAGGCATACAAAACCTTTCATATACCTCAAAAAACACAGTAGAATTAATGCCCAATCCGGCTGTAAATACAATAAAAATTAAAATGTTCATTTCAATGCCAGGCGTGTTAACCTACACTATTAGCAATAGCCTTGGGCAAATAGAAAGAATAGTAAACTCCCAAACAATACAAAGTGGGGCAATCGAACAATCTATAGATATAAGTGCGTTGGCTGCAGGTTCCTATTTTGTTCAGGTATCTTCTAATCAAGCAGGAACTTTTTTTGTAAAAAATTTACCCTTAATCATTATAAAATAATCAAACATTTATCGTCATGAAAAAACTAATCTACTTAATTGCTTTTAGCATGTTTGCCCTAAATTCAATTCAGGCACAAAATGTACCGCAAGGAATGAATTACCAAGCAATTCTTCAAGATTCAAAAGGCCCAATTTCTAATAAGTCTGTTGATTTAAAATTGACTATTTTAGACGGATCCAACTCTATCTTATACCAAGAAACCTTTAGTAAGTCTACCGAAATGAACGGTGGTATAAACACCATTATTGGAACTGGAAGTGTGCAATCGGGTACGTTTTCGGGAATAAACTGGGGAGCAGGCGATCGTTACCTTAAAGTAGAGGTAAATGTGAGTGGAGCAGGGTATCAAGTGTATGGAAGTAATGTGAAATTTCAATCCGTACCATATGCCTTATACTCTTTAAATCCAGGACCTAAAGGAGATAAAGGCGATGCAGGTGCTGCTGGCACTGCGGGAGCTGCTGGCACGGCAGGTGCTGCAGGTGCAGCCGGAAAAGATGGAGTAAATGGAAAAGATGGAGTAGCAGGCAAGGATGGTGCAGCCGGAAAAGATGGCGCAACAGGAGCTTCAGGATCGGCCAATATTAATGGTGCAAAAAATTATTTAATTAAATTTACCAGTTCAACCGCTGGTGCCAACTCCTTAATTTACGATTCAAGCAACTTGGTTTCTATAGGTACAACTACCCCAAGCGCAAATCATAAATTTTCAGTAAACACATCGGGAGCCAATCTTAGTGCAATAAATGGAATTACCTCAGGAAATTATAACTCCATTTTTGGCGAAGCAGACGGCGCTTCAGGGTATGGCGTTTATGGTATTAATAAAGCCTCTGATGGCACAGGAATTATTGGAGCGGGCAATGACTAACGCCTTACAAACTTACATCAGGTTCGGGAGCTGCCTTCACAGGTACAAATTTTGGAATATTTGGTTTGTCCACAAGCACTACTACTGGCATTTATAGGGCTGGTGGATATTTTCAAGATAACGGAAGCGGTTCGTATGCTCTTGTAGGTGCGATAACCAATGCAGGAACATCTCGAAAAATTGAAGGCAACGGAACCGTAAATACTGTAGTGACCTCTGTTGATGGAAAGAAAATTTTACTTTCGGCTATAGAAACACCCGAGAATATATTTACCGATTTTGGAGCAGGACAATTGCAAAACGGAAAAACACATATAGACTTAGATCCAAATTTTGTAAAAAATATTATAGTAAACGAAAAACATCCCTTGCGTGTTTTTGTTCAGCTAGAAGGCGATTGCAACGGCGTATATGTTACCAATAAAACAGGAAACGGCTTTGATGTGATAGAATTAGTAAAAGGAAATTCGAATGTTAAATTTAGCTGGACAGTGGTGGCCAATAGGGCCGACGAAGTGTTATTAGATGGTACAGTTTCAAAATATTCAGAAGAACGTTTCGCTCCTGCAATGGGCATACAACCCATTCAAAAAGGATCAAACAAATAAAGAAGCGAATCTTAAAATAGTGATAAAGCCTTGAACACAGTTCAAGGCTTTATTTTTTTAGTAAAAGGATCCAATAACGCCGCCAATAAGCGCTCCATTTAATAAAGCATAGGCACCGTTAATGAGCATGAGTTTTGTTGATTTCATTTCATACAAAGCGTTATTAACCAAGTTGGAGGTATTGGCCAAACCAATCAAACCACCGATTAATGCGCCCTGCATACAGCAATAACCTTCTGCACAACACGATGGAATCATGTTAATAAAAATGGCAATGGTTATCCCCAGTACCACATACGTTACCCCCGATTTGGCAAACAACCATCCCATAGACGTTTTTTTAGCATCATCTTTGGTTATGCCTAAAGCAGCCATCCACAGTTTACCAAACAATGGGCCATACCATAAAGCGCCAAGTATAAATCCTGAAAGCGATCCTAAAAGTACCCCAAACCAATTAATTTCTGATAAATTCATAATATAATTATTAAATATGTTCGAACAATATTAGGTGTTAACCTATTTGAATGCAAATGAATTGTAAACAAAATGTAAGTTTTATAATTCGAAAGGGGGGCAATTCTACAAAGGCCCATTTGAAATAGACGGAAAAGTTGAATTAGTTGAGCGTTCCAAATTACCTTTGCCCCTTCTTAAAATTCATGAATCGCTTACTTCTTATAGTACTTATTTTAAACAGTTCCCTTTGTGCCTTTAGTCAAAACCATTTTATCAAAGGCTCTGTATTGGATAGCAAACGAAAGCCTTTACCGTTTGTATCCATTTACTTGACTAATGCGTTTGATAGCAGTAAAGTTATGGGCGCTATAACCAATGAATCGGGAAATTTTATAATTGAAAATATAAGTAAGGGTAGTTTTATTCTTAGGGCACATTCAATTGGCTACGCCAATCAACAGGTTAAGGTTAGTATAACGGAAGTAAATCCTATGGCCGATTTAGGAACTCTTATTTTGATTGAATCGGGCAATAATTTGAAAGAAATAGAAATTGAAGCCGAACGCAAATTGCTAGAAAATAGCATTGATAAAAAAACGTTTCAGGTAGATAAGAGTATTATTAGTCAGAGTGGAACGGCGGCTGATGCCTTACAACAAATACCTAACGTAACTACCGATGAAAATGGCAATCTGCAAGTTAGAGGTTCAGAAGGGGTTTTGATACTGATTAATGGAAAGCCGACTGGAATAAATGGAGCTAATTTGCAAACTATTTTAAACCAGATTCCTGCCAACACCATTGATAAAATTGAATTAATTACCAATCCTTCCTCAAAATATGATGCCGAAGGAAGCAATGGCATAATTAATATTTTATTAAAACGAAATAAAAAAGGGGGCATCAATGGAAACATTCACACTCAAGCTGGAACGCGCGATAAGTATAATGCAAGCACCGGGCTAAGTTACAATAAAGGAAAGTTAGGCATAACGGCTACCTATGGCATTCGTTATAATACAATGCACTGGAATGGATTTTTAGATCGAAAATTGATGCCAGCAGATACGAGCTATTATTTTAATACTAAAAATAATGGTTGGAACCGAAGTTTGTCTCACGCCTTTAGTTTAAGTTCAGATTATTATCTCACAAAATTTCAAACCCTATCCCTAAGTGGTTCAGGCACTTTTGGAGAGGATGAAAGGCCAGAATATATTGACTACATAGAAAAGGATGTTGACCAAAAATCATCAGCAGTTTTTATGCGCTTCAATGACATTAAAAACCATAATAGGTTTTATAATGTAAATACACAGTATCGCAAAACATTCGAAAAGGCTCAAAAGGAATTTACCCTATCGGCTAATTATACTCAAAGTTCAGATAGTATGTCATTAGATGGGCATAATGGCTATACTTTGGTTGATTATCTGCCAAATGATAGTGTTTCGGATTACCGTCAAAATAGGAGCAAATCAGGTACAAGCAACGCACTTATTCAATCCGATTTTGTATTTCCACTTGCTCATGAGAAAAAAATTGAAGCTGGATTAAAGGTGGCTTACCGAACCTATGATAACGAAATGCGAATTAGTAAATTGAAAAACCCAACAAACGAGTGGGTTTTAGATAGCACTTTGTCCAATAGATTTATGTATACTGAAATGATAAATGCGGGGTATTTTAATTTTATGGGGGTATATAAAAATATTGGATATCAAGCTGGTACGCGGGTTGAGCAAACTATTGCAAATGGAGAATTGAAATACACAAAAAAAGATGTTGGGTATCAAAGGTTTGATTTTTTTCCAAGTTTTTATATTTTAAAAAAGATTAAAAAATTACATGAGTGGAAACTGAATTATACGCGTCGTATTGAAAGGCCATCGGCAGGCCAATTAAATCCATTTAGCGATTTAAGTGATCCAAGAAATGTTAGACGTGGTAACCCCGATTTAAAACCTCAATTTATTAATACCCTCGAATTGGATTATACGTATACCCACAAGAAATTTATGACCAATCCTGGTCTTTATTACAAACAAACCAATAATTTAATTTGGCGTTATATTACCATTGATGAAGGTATAAATTATGTATCATTCGAAAACATTGGCCAATCATACAACCTCGGTCTTGATTGGGTAACAACCTATAATCCAACAAAATGGGTAAATACACTTACCAGCATCAATGTTTTTCGCAATCATATGAAAGGGCAATTAGGAACCTTTACTTATGATAAATCAAACCTAATGGGCAACGTTAAACAAACGGTAAATTTTAAAACTAAAAAGCATATTGATATGCAATTGACCTATAATTATCGATCTCCATTTTTGGCCCCACAGGGCAAAGGGATAACCATGCAATGGCTTGACATGGGAGCTACAATGCTGGTTTTGAAAATGAAGGGAACCATTACACTTACGCTATCGGATGTTTTTAATACAAGGCAATTTGGAATGGATTTGTATTTGCCCCAAGTTGAACAGCAGTTTTTGCGTAAAATGGAATCGCGTATTTTATACGTTGGGTTTAATTATAGATTTGGAAAGCAAATAGCACCAAAGCCTAAAAAGAAAGAGCAATTAGAAACACGTCCCGACGATAATGGGTTTTAAATGTTAGAATAAATTGCAGGGATAAAATTTTCAATAAGTCCCTTATTTTTGCACCCTTGAAATTATCTAATTCTAAGCTATTCGTCTATAGTCTTTATTTGGTTTTATTAATCCTTGGTCTTTATCACCACGAAATGTGGAGGGATGAATACGAAGAGTATTTGCAAGCACGTGATGCCGAAGGGTTGTTCGGCTTAGGCAATACCATTAATCAGGGGCATGCCATGCTTTGGCAGGGATGTCTTTGGATTATAACCCGTTTTACGCATAATCCATTAGCTATGAAAATTTTCCATGGATTAATTGCAGCCACTTTTGCCTTTGTTATCGTTTTTAAGAGTCCGTTTAAGCTATGGCAATGTGTAATGATAATGTTGAGCTACTTTTTACTTTTCGAATACGCAGTAATAAGTAGGTGTTATGCATTTGGCGTATTGTTTTTTATGCTTTTTGCACTAAGCTATTCAGCCAAAGGAATGCTGAATTGGCGAATTGGAATTATCCTTTTCTTATTGGCCAATACCTCTATTTATGCCATGATGCTTACTGCCGTTTTAGCTGCATGGCTCTTTTTTATGGATCTAGCTCATAACCGAGAAACGGTAAAGATTAAGTGTATGAAGAAGTGGCCAATACTCTTATTCATTGGTTTAGGTATATTAATGGCATTTTTGCAAATTAGTCCACAACCCGATAATTCATTTCCTATACATCGCGTTACATGGCCATTTAATTATTATCGCTTTCAAGTGGCCTGCTCTCAATTTTTTAATGCTTTTGTACCTATTCCGAAACTGAATCATCTTCATTTTTGGAATACAAATATATTAATGTCAGACAATGGAATCTGCTTGTGGTTTTATTCGATTTTAGTATTCATCATTACCTCCTTTCCGTTCATCAAACGCGTATCTATTTTAATTTTATGGTTATCTGGCGTCATTCTTGTTTTGTTTTTTCAATACCATACTGGATTTTATTTTGCACGGTACTACGGTCACTTTTTTCTGTGGTGGTTAGTTTGCTTGTGGCTAATGCAAACCCTTTATACTCCATTAGAGAGTAATAGAATAGTGAACATATTAGCCATAGGGAGTATTTTGTTATTTCAAGTTATTGGAGGAATGGTAGTGTATGGATACGACTGGAATCTAAAATTTTCGCGTGGGGGAGAGGCAGCTCATTACCTTAAAGCGAAAGGCTATTCCAAAAATTATATGATAGGAACGGTTGATTTTGCCTTAAGTCCAATAGCAGGAGAGTTGGATACTAAAATTTATACAATGCAACATAAGGAATTGGGTAGTTTTACAAAATGGGATACAAAACGATTAAATTCAACCGATAGCATTGATTTGGTTGAAGCTTTAGAAAGTGGTCCGAAAAATGACACCCTTATTTTTATTGCAACGCATCCAATCCCTGAGTTTGAATATTTTAAAAATATTGCTGAAAAACGCCCCATTCATCGGGAGTTTATTTTTAATAATTATAATTTTTATTGCATGGCTTATTTCAAGCCGGGCATTGAATTTTTCGAAGGTTATTGGTTGTTCAGAGTCAACCGTATAAATTAAGCCGAAGTTTCTCAATAGTATTTGAATACCTTTGCCACATGAGCTTATTCGAAAAAGTAAATCAGGAAATAACCTTAGCCATGAAGGCTAGAAATGAGGATCGTTTAAGAACCTTTAGAAATGTAAAAGCATCCTTTTTACTCTTACAATCTTCGGGAGTAGAAATAGCAGAAGACGCTTATTTAAAAGCCATACAAAAGATGGCTAAGCAAGTGCGTGATAGCATTGATATTTTTGAAAAGGAAAATAGAATGGATTTGGCCAATAAAGAAAAATCAGAATTGGTTATTTTACAAGAACTATTGCCAACTCAAATGAGTGAAGAAGAGATTCTTAAAATGGTTCAGGAAATAATTTTGCAGACCAATGCTCAAGGAATGAAAGATTTGGGGAAAGTAATGCCAGCAGTGATGAAAGCCACGGCTGGTATAGCAGATGGAAAACTAATTTCGGAGGTGGTGAAACGATTGTTGGGGTAAACGTTATTCTTCAATGTTTGTTATTCCAATGAACCTATCAGCGTAAATGTAGCTAGGGACTTTTTTTGGTATGAGATTCCTCTCTCGCCCAGGGCGAGAGAGGAATCTATATAATAGGCAGCATTCAATTTCTCGCATGCATAGGGGTAAATTAAAATGAGAAATTTAGACCCCTGCCCTTCCAATACAATCATAGGAAAAGCCATGATCCATCATTTCTTGGGGCTCATAAATATTGCGCCCGTCAATGATGCATTTGTTTTTAAGTCGCAATCCCATTTCATCAAACTTCGGGGATCTGAACTCAGGCCATTCGGTTACAATTAGCAAGGCATCTGCCTCATTTAGCGCTTCATATTTCGATGTAGCGTAGGTGATGGTATTTCCCAAAATCTTTTGCGCTTCGTGTGCAGCCACAGGGTCATATGCCGATACCGTTGCGCCTTCGGCTAAGAGTTTTTCTATTATAACCAAACTTGGGGCTTCACGCATATCATCTGTTTTGGGCTTAAAAGCTAAGCCCCACATGGCGAAATGTTTTCCTTTCAAGGTGCCGAAACGTTTCTTTATTTTATTAAATAACACCGATTTTTGAAAATCATTAACCGACTCTACTGCTTCCAGTATTTGCATTTTATAGCCATGTTCATGAGCTGTTTTTGCCAAAGCTTTCACATCTTTAGGAAAGCATGATCCACCATAGCCTATGCCGGGGTAAATAAATTTATTGCCAATTCGCGGGTCACTTCCAATGCCTTTTCGAACATGATTTACATCAGCTCCCATTATTTCACATAGGTTTGCAATATCATTCATGAAGCTAATTTTGGTGGCCAACATTGCGTTTGCAGCATATTTGGTCATTTCGGCCGATGGAATATCCATAAAAATAATGGGGTGGCCGTTTAATAAAAACGGTTTATACAATTTGCGCATTATCTCTTCGGCCGTTTCCGATTCAATGCCCACAACTATTCTGTCAGGTTTTAAAAAATCGTCGATGGCAGCGCCTTCTTTTAAAAATTCAGGATTCGATGCTACATCAAATTTAAGGTTCGAGCCGCGCTTGTTCAAAGCATTTTGAATAGCGTGTTTTACCTTAAGGGATGTGCCAACAGGAACCGTACTTTTAGTTACAACTACACCATAAGCATTCATATTTTGCCCAATCTCAGTAGCTACAGCCAATACATATTTCAAATCGGCACTTCCATCTTCGCCTGGAGGTGTGCCAACTGCAATAAAAGCCACATCACAATCTTTGATACTTTCATTAAGCGATGAACTAAAATTTAAACGGCCATCGTTATGATTCTTTTGAACCATCTCTTGCAAACCGGGTTCAAAAATTGGCAATATGCCTTTCTTTAAATTTTCTATTTTTGATTTATCAATGTCAATGCACACCACATCAATGCCCACCTCCGCAAAACATGTACCTGTTACTAACCCAACGTATCCTGTTCCTATAACTGCTATTTTCATTTTATTAATTTGGCGATTTTAAGATTTATTATTTTTATTTTCAAAGGCGTTAACGATCTCGTTTAATTCATTAACAATGTATTGCAATTGTTCTTCATCCATTTCGGTACTTATAGGCAACGATAGCACACATTTGCAGAGCATTTCTGAAACGGGAAATTGCCCTTCATGGTATTTTGATGCCCCAAATGCTTCTTGAAAATGCAAAGGTAAAGGATAATAAATCATGCTTGGGATTCCCTTTTCGGCCAATTGCTTTCGCAATGCATCGCGATCTATAGCACACACTTGCAATGTGTATTGATGAAACACATGGGTTGATTTAGAATCGCGTACTGGAATTTTGAAATAGGGGTGATTGGCAAAGGCTTTATCATAATAATCGGCAACGTTTTGCCTGGCTTCGCAATAGGTATCAAGGTGCCTTAATTTTATAGTCAATACAGCGGCTTGAATGGTATCGAGTCGTGAATTAACGCCTATTACTTCATGGTAATATTGAATTCTTTGCCCATGGTTCGCAATCATTTTTATAGTATTCGAAAGCGTTTCGTCATTGGTAAACAGGGCTCCACCATCGCCAAAACAGCCTAGATTTTTGGAAGGGAAAAACGAAGTAGTCCCTATATGACCAATAGTGCCAGCTTGTTTTTTTGTGCCATCGTCAAACGTATAAACAGACCCTA
>CANMPY010000029.1 GCA_947499775.1 Bacteroidota bacterium
CAACATTGATTGTAAATTCCTGACAATTTGTGAGGTTTATTTTTTGCAGGAACGATTCCATTTGTTTTTAGAAGTTCTAATACTTCGACAATTTGAGCAATTGAGTAATTTCTTTTTTTGCATATCTTTAAATCCTTATCAAATTTACTAGAAAAGATAAGTCTAAACATAGCTACCCAAGTATTTTCAGTAATAACTCATTTACATCTTTTACTTCTGTTAAACCTATACCAGCTTCCACCTCCTCAATGGCTTTACGGGTTTCAGCATTAGGTATATTCTTTGAAACCGGATATTTTTCATTTTTAGAATTTGCATTCTTGGTTTCTAAGTCCTTGACTACTGGAACTATAAATTTCACATGGTTATTGCTTAAAATTTCTTCTACCTCTTTTATTGTGGTATCGTCCAATATTTCTATTGTAATGGTTTTCATATTACAAATTTAATTTTTTCGATTCAACTTTTATTAAACCATTTAAGCAAAATACGGCGATAATTCATTCTCAAAATACATTAATGCATTGCGGATAGGAAGTGGCAATCCGCCTCCCAATGCACATAAGGAACCAATTTCCATGGTAGTTATCAAGTCGGTAAATAATTCCTTATCTATTTTATAATCTTCGGTTTGGGCTTTGTTTAGTAATTCAAAACCTCTTACCGAACCCAATCGGCATGGGAAACATTTACCACAACTTTCGTGTGCCGTAAACTGAAACAGATGTTCCAAATATTTAATAAGAGGAAAATCATGCGGAATACACACCACCGACGCATGACCCATTAAAAGACCGTTCGATGAAAACGATTCAAAGTCGACATTGAGGTCATTTATTTTTTCAACAGGAACCAATCCCCCCAAAGGGCCACCGATGTGCATGGCTTTTACAGCTGATTTAAATCCACCTCCCAATTCATTAAAAACTTGGGAAAGTGGTGTTCCCATATCCACTTCGTAAATTCCGGGAGTTTTGAAATAGCCATCCAAAGAAACCAACTTGGTACCGGTTGATTTTCCAACCCCAATAGAGGCAAATTTGGCTCCACCATTTTTAATTACCCATGGAATACAAGCCAGCGTTTCCACATTATTTACAACTGTGGGTTTGTTAAACAAGCCTTCTTGAGTTGGATAAGGTGGCCGCACTCTCACTTCCGGTCTTTGACCTTCAATAGATGAAAGCAATGCTGTTTCTTCACCGCATATATAGGCTCCCTGAGCTTTTATTAACTTAAAATCAAAAGAGAATTTAGAACCCAAAATATTTTGCCCAAGTAAATTCTTTGCATACAAATCTTTAATGGCTTGATCTGTAATTTCGATGGCTTCGGGATATTCGCCTCTAATATACATGACTCCAGCATTGGCTCCTGTAATGTATCCGGCTATCATCATTCCCAACAATACTGAATGAGGTTGAAATTCTAATAAATAGCGATCGCTATATGCGCCAGGATCTCCTTCATCGGCATTGCAAACGATGTATTTTTGACTGCCGGCAGTATTTTTACACGACTCTAATTTAAAGGCAATTGGGAATCCAGCACCTCCTCTCCCGCGCAATCCTGAAATTTTTAACTCACTTAATAAATCATCCGCTGGGGTTTTTAAAACCGTTTCTAATAAATTGTAATAGCTTTCAATGCCTTCAAATTTATTGGTCAAAACTTGTGTACCAATCGATTTTACAGTGAATTTTTCTTGAGAAATCGTTTCTCCTTTTTTTATGGTTTCAATTGTTTCAATATCCTTTCCCGAATAGTTTTTACCATCCAAAAAAAACGAACTGTTTTCGTGGCAACGGCCAAGGCAACACATTTCACCAATTTCTGAGGCTTCAAAATGTTCACCCAATTTATTTAATAATTCGGGTTGTGTTCCGGCCGTCATGCATGCTGAGCCATTACACACATACACTTTTTTGCCTTTATTTTCAGGTCTTAAAAAATCATAGAAGGTAGCCGCACCATAAATATTGGCTTTGCCCATTATGAATTCCTCTGCCAGTGCATCCATCTTTTCGGCAGATGGGGTTCCGGTTTGCGTTGCCGCTATTCCAAGCTCTTCAAAAAGATTTTCTCTTAATCCCTTGCGGCCTGATAGTTCACTTAAATTTTTTGACATTTCTTTACTTTTTTTATCTGCGTATTTTATAAATTGAAATATTTTATCTTTCTTTCAGATAATTTAGGTGGCAGGCAAAGTTATTTGTTTACGATCCACCTAATGTGCATCTGCGTAGTTTAATTCAACAGAATTAATTTTACTGTTTCTCGTACTTCTCCGTCAGTAATTAAACGGGCATAGTATGTTCCAGATCTACATCCGGACAAATTCAATACAATTGATTTACCCAATTTCTTAACATTGTAAGACTTAATTATTTTACCTGATACCTCATACACAGTCAAATCTAATTGATGATAAAGTGAGGTATCATAATTTACCAAAATCTCTGTCGTTTTTACAAATGGATTGGGCCGTACTGATAATTTTGGAGAAAAAGGAGTTTCCAGTCGCTCTTCTGAGGCTGATATGTCAGTAATGCTGCCTCTAAACTTGTCAATGAACTGCTTTTGATGAGGTAATAAAATCATCCTTTGATCATAAGCCCTACCAATTGAATCTATCCTTAGTGAATCACAAAAAGTGTCGCTTGCACACAAATTGTTTGCAATAAGGCATACCTCATATGCGGTATCTTTTTCATAATTATAATATGTGTGACCAGGATTTACGTAACTTGAAGAAGCACCATCGCCAAAACTCCAATTATAAGAATTAGAGCCGCTTACCTCTGTAGTCAGGTTTATAAAGTTAAATTCCAACGTATCGGTTTGTTCAATAATAAAGCCTGAAGCAAGGGTATCCAATACTGTAACCAATACTTCATCTTTCTCCACTAAATTGCTTAAAGCATCGAAGATGCTCATAGTGTAGGTGGTCGATGTGTCGGGTGATGCAGCAGGTTGGTCGATAGCGGGATTACTTAAACCAGTTGATGGACTCCAAGAAATGGAGTAACCCAGAGGTAAGGAGCTAATTGAACTACCAATCATTACTGAACTACCATAACAAATAGTTTTATCTAAACCAGCATTTGCATACAGATTCACCGAGATGTGTATTGTGTCAGATTCTGAACATGTTCCATCAGTGGCTGTGAGAACAATATTCAACGAACTGGTTGGGGTTGCAATAGGTGTTAATATTGATGGATTACTAAGAATAATTGTTGGAGACCAGCTAAAGGTTGAAGTACCGGTAATAACACCATCTAGTTGTGTTGAACTCGGAATTCCTCCTGCAATGATCACATCCGTTGCAGCACTTACATTTGCAGACAGAGGGATTTCAACTGTCTCTGTAACAGAGGCCTCACCACAAACATTATACGCGGTAAGGGCTATATCGTACATAAATCCACCTTTGAAATGAAAATCAGGGAATTTCATATCATCATAAACTGCCCCGTTCCCAGTGGTATCCTTATAAACTCCCTCCGGATCACTTTCGTTAGGGTCTTCAAGGTGTTCGTTCTGGGTATTAATGCTTCTGGTCACAGACCACAAGTAACTTGTTCCAAATTCTGAACCGGTGCCGTCTGCTTCAAAGGTTTCAAATCCGGGGCAGGCCGTTGATGGCACTAAAAGCTCAACATGAGGTGTTTGCTGAATGTAAAATACATTGGACGCCAAATCACCTACATTGCAGTCATTTTCTATTCCGAAATAGACTACATAATGCTTACCCGGTACGAAAAGATAAGAATACAAATCACTGAGGCTCTTATTTACTGCACGGCTAGAATCCCAACCTACCATAACGGTGTCAGGAACAAACGATACAGTACTTATGATAGGTAAATGTAATAGAGTATCCCATTCGGCAATTTTGAGATAATACTGTGTCTCATTAAGGGTTTTTGTTAATCCAGCTAACACCGCTTCTCCCGCACAGAAAGTATCTTTCATTTCAATTTTTGCCAAAGGCTCGCTTATGTTTGACCATCCAAAATCCCTGTCATTTATACCATGAGGAAGTAAAAAGTTTTTTAAGTCACAGAATTCGAGACAGAAATAATTAGCAGCATCATAAATACTGTCTGTCTTAAATTTACCCTTTATGCCATCCATATTTACCTGAGAAAAACTTCTGTTGGGTGGCGAACCCATTGCCACGTAAAATATATTCTTATCTGAACTATCAAATTCATTAACAAAGAAATGAAGGTTGGCATCATCGTTAATACATACACGGGCACCGCCTTCAGCAATAAGCTCTCCGGTACCGAGCCCTTCTCCGCCTATTTCTACTTCCGCATCGTTTTCCACCAGAAGAGTCCCGCCATCTTTTATATAGATGGTTGAATTACTGCCAATATGGGTACGGCTATTCGATTCAAGAATTAACCCTGCCTTGTCATCAACAATTATCATTGAACGTTTGCTGCCTAAGCGGTCACCATACGATTTTGATCCACCTCTCACACCTGCACCTGAGGGACCCTCACCGGGTGAAGTAGTTTTACCTGGTAAGGTGTACCCATCCTCTGGTTCACCGTAAAAACCCCGCATGGTAATACTGTCTTTGTTTACCAGCAAATTGTCTTCACAAATAAACATTTTGCTGCCATTGGTTATTTTTAAATGCCCTGAGCTTTGTATGATATCCAAGTGGTGACCAAGCGTTTCCAGAGTGCCTTCATCAAAATTGAAGGTATAATAAATAGTTGTGTCCGTTTCGGGAAAGAAACAGGATAGTATGCAAGGATTGGCTAATTCTATAATAAACCGGATATTTTCTTCAGGATCCACAGAGAAGGTCAATTTCCTTGTTATATCATTATACGTAGAGGTGATTTCCTGATTGGTTGCCTCATTTTTAATGATCATATCATGAAAAGGAACTAAGTCAGGCAGGAAAATGGTTACTATGGAAGCGCTTCCTCCTTCATTTTTAACATAACCCTGATACCTGTATTTACCTGCAAGGTCATACCCAAAGGTGATATCTTCGGTAGCTGTAATATAGGAAGTATCGTTATATTTTAAGCTGGTTCCATTGCTTATGGAAGCCGACCGGAACTTAGTATAAGCCTTACATTCCTTAAAGCTTTTATAACCCACTTTAGAAATGGATAAATGCATATCAGAGGCATTAAATTCTAATTTTTCAAGGGCGTTTCTGTCAACCGGATTATTGATTGTAACAGGTCCGGCCTGTGACATTGCCAGAAATTCTGTCCACTCTTCATCCCCAACACCTTCAATGGTTATTAATGCAGAATTCCAATCTTCTTTCTTTTTCATTATAGGAGGACTTCCCGTGCACTTAAATGGCCAATAAACCGTAAGAAAATGGGCATGGTCGTCGTCATTTTTTAAAATTCGCACCTTCGTATGTATCCCAACTGTTTTTTCCTTATCATCAGATATTTTTTTGGTAGTACTATTGCATATGTAGCTATTTCCATTATCATTTACTGTGGCACTTTTTGTTAGCTTGCCATCCTCTTCATCGTCATCTGTGATTATTTCTATGCCATCAATCCCTCCAAATACTGCTGTATAGGTTTGAATACTATAAGTACCAGGCGTAGAAGGTCTTTCTGAACAAGGATGTGTCCATTGGAACATTCCATTTTCACCCGGTATCTGCACAAAAGTTCCAGCATCTGCATTACCATTTCCGGATAATATCATTTTGAATTCTGCCTCATTTTCCCACCAATCATCTTCATCAGTTCTATCATTGGATACTACATATTGTGCGTTGCTGGAATTAAAGTAGGAAACCTTGCGATCTACGGTCGTGTTTCGGTAAAACACCCTTGCTTCGGCGGAAGCTGTTTTGTCAGTAGTTATCAGCGAATTTTCTTTTACACCGGTCGCATTCCGGGTTTTATCTACATCCATATCTTTATCATTTATAGTAAATATATTATGATCATCACCTGCATTAAACCATTTGCGATCATTGTAGCTTGAAGATCCGGGATCGAAAATTAACATATCGTTTCCTGCCGATACGGTTACACTATTGGCATCGGCATGTTCGTGTCTACCAACATTCACCGCTACCCCTGTTTCGGCCAGCAGTTGTATCTGGATCCTATTGCTATCCGGCATACTAAATGGAGACTGAAGTACAATGTTTCCGCTGGCATTATTAACAAAAAACTGTTTCAGTTTATCTTCTTTCTTTATCATAGGGTTTTTAGAAGCAATCACGTCAGGGTGGTATAGTGTTCTTATTCCAAAACTGGTGATGGGTTGGTGAAAATGTTTACCATGATTAACAATCTGCATAAAGTAGGGATAGTTCCTGTTAATAAAGGAGGCATCATAAGGCATATAGATATTGGCAGGGGTCTGTATCTGATTAAACCATTGGTAAAGATTATGAAATTTTTCTTTGGTATCGTGATTTTGGACAGTCAACTTTCCTCTCCAAACACCGGCATCCACTTCCTCCGTATGGTTTTCAGGCACAGAGTTACGGTATGCTATAAGAAAAGGGACCAGGCTTTCAAAGGCATAGATAAAATAATGCGGGCCTTCTGCATACCCGGCCATCGCGTTTTCCTCTGTCATTCGCTGTCTGTCTTCGTTTGCAAAAAGCGTATGCTCTGTATGCCAATGTGCTTTTTCGGCCCATTTGTTCGGGTGCCACGATTTTTTGAATTTTCCGCTTCCGCAGTCGTGAAGCACAATGGCGGCCAGCCCCAGCGCCCCGGCATAAATCAGGGTATGATTGTTACTTGCCCCTTCAATCAGCGCTCCGGTATTGTGGTATAGATTCTGTACGGTGCCTTGCAGGGCTAATTTAGACAATTCAAGCTCTCCAATCGTTAAATCCCTGTTGCTGATGGTGGTGGCCATTCTAAGCAACTCAAAGGCGCTTAGAAAACCGATCAACTCCTTATACCTGTAATGCCCGAAATATTTTTGAATGACGGCAGCTGGCTTGAAATCCTGCGCTCCTGACTTTTTTAGATGCTCAAGGATATTTAAGGCCCTGTCGCGAAACTCGTTCAGCTTAAGGATACCTGTGCCCGTTGGTAAAGAAGGATCGTCAAATTTCTTTAGCACAAATTGTGAAGGATTGCTTGGATTAGGAACTTTTATCACCCCTACCAGGTAAACGAAAGCTGCATACTTGGCTACGGCTGCCGCTTCAAAAAACTCCTTGGTTTTTTTATGCCCGGGCTCTCCTTTTTTCAAATCTTTATTCCAATAATCGAAATCATTAAACGCTGTGTTGTTTGCCTTCGTAAATATCTCATTGAAATAAAGTAGCCTTCTGTCTTTTAAATCATTAGCAGGATTGACAAGAAAATCCGCCAAATCATTAATTTCATTTTGCAGCGTAGTAAAATTATCTGCACTGGCATCCCATACTACTTTGGGAGTATTCGGATCAAAACCGGAAGGTTGATACCGTCCAAAACAGGCGTCAATCCGTTTTTCCGGGCCACCCTTAATTAGTCGTTGAAACCAGTTAAGGCCATCGCCTTTGCAAAAATTGGTTTGAGAAAATCCGGAGGTGGATGAACTTAAGATAAAAAGCAGACAAGTGAGAATTGAAATTAAATGCGATGCGAACTGTTTCATATAGTTATTTATTTAATTATTTTAAGGTATAAGTTCCCACACTTCGGTGCGGTCGGTTTTGGATATTTCAACAAATCCGTATTTAATATTGTAGAAATGTTTCCAGTCCAACTGAGCCCATTGATTATAGTCCAATGTTCCATAATCTGTGAAAGAGATTTTGTTTATAAGAAAAGTCCACCATGTATAATTGTATATCTTTTCTGATGTTTTATAAGGATTAATTGGTTGAAAACCGTAATTACCTATAGATGATCCAAGGGAAGAACCCATGTTAAAATTCTTTGAAACTCTTACAAGAAGAAGATCATTTCCCTCACCACCACTACCACTTGCCACCACTTGCACATTGAAAACGATACTATCGTACTGACTGCTGTAATCCCAGCCTATTCGTTCCCGGGTAAACTCTCCCTCGCCAGGCCCTTTGCAGGCTTCATCACCGGCCACATCCTGGTTATAAAAATGCAATGTATCGTGGTAACTTTTTTTCTTTACAAACACCAGGGTATCCTTTACAACATTATTTATAGTTCGTTTATAAAGTAAGGTATCGGTATGCTCATAGTCGAACAGGAGATTATCAATATAATCCTGATTGAGGATATAGTACTTATTGCAATGCCCACTTGGCAACTCATCATCCTTGCAATTATGTAAAAAGATACTTCCTGCAAGCATGATTAAAGATGTTTTGAGATAAAATTTTATGTTCATTTTCCAGTTATTTCTTTTGTTTAAAATAATGCTATTTTAAGTGGATGGATATATCCAATTTCAGGTGTTTTATGTATGGTTTAGTTTATTTTACAACAATGATACTAAAAGTATATTTCTATTTCGCAATAAGATTCAATCATTTGAAATTTTAAAGGTCATTTTACTGCTGCTGTTACCACCCAAAACAGGCATCCTTTCTTTTTTTACTTTGACTCTGCCATATGCGTATATACCAAGGGTCATCGTCATTACAAAAATTGGTTTGAGAATATCCGGAGGTGCATATGTCAACACGTATTATTCGGATTAGGGTAATTATCACTCTGATCCTCAAACGTATTGTCGAGGCAAACAAAATCTTTTTCTATCAATAAAAATAATTGTTTTCCCACCCCTATGTCTACTTTATTTTCTAAGCTAATTTGATCCGTTCCAACCCAATCATTTTTGAGGTTTTCAGGAATTAATACAGTAATTGTATTTCCCTCAAAGCTAGCTGTAATCTCATTACTATTCATTTTGCTTTGCAGAGCATAAACCAATTCTGAATTTCCGAATTCTATTTTTTCTTCCAAATACCCAATAGTTCCGAAATAATCCACTTCGGACTTAGAAAGCCTTATGCGTATTGAGTTTCCTTTAATTCTTAGTTTCATTTTATCTCAAAATTCTTTCTTCCCCACTATAAATATTAAAGCGGCTATCTCTCAAAAATCCTATCAAGGTAATTCCAAATTCATTGGCCATTTGCACCGCCAAGCTCGATGGAGCCCCTACCGCAGCTACTATTTTTATATTGGCCATAGCTGCTTTTTGTATTAGTTCAAAACTTGCGCGACCACTCAACATTAAAATGTATTTATCCAAAGGTAATAAATTTTGAAATAGAGCTACACCTATCAATTTATCTAGGGCATTGTGCCTTCCCACATCTTCGCGGGTTATTATTAAATTGCCTTCTAAATCAAACAGAGCAGAGGCATGAAGCCCTCCTGTTGATTCAAAAATATTTTGATTTTTTCTTAATATATCGGATAGCGAATAAATCAATTCCTTGCTTACTTTTATAGTTTCATTGCTAATGATTTTATGATTATCGGCTGTTGTTTTTACGGCATCTATAGAGGATTTTCCACACACACCACAACTAGAAGTTGTATAGAAATTTCGCTCTAGTTTGGCCAATTCCAACTCTACACTTTCCTTGATTTCGATAATTACAATATTTTCGGGATTGAGCAGTGAATTGAAATAGGAAATATTAATAATATCGGAATGGTTTTTTATAATGCCCTCGGTGTACAGAAATCCTTCGGCCAATTCAAAATCATTGCCTGGAGTTCGCATCGTGATAGAAATATTTTTTGATTTTCTGTCAGAATCCGGCCCATGTATCAATCGAATTTCCAAAGGCTCTTCCACAGCCAACCAATCCTTTTCATGCACGCGATGGGTTGATCCCGACGCATTTATTTTAATAATTTCCACCTCCGAAACCGACGAAACTGCCATTGGTCAAATTTACAGAATAATGCTTCTAAAATGCAAAGGAATTTCTTCTTGATTTAACACCTCTAACCTCGGCTACATGTAGGTATTTAAGGATTCACACCTTGTAATATCTATACGAATTTCTCGGGTTTCTAAGTAGTACTATTTTTGGAGCTTTCTTTTAATTTCACTAAGGCTTCCTGATATTGTTCCATTGTATCCACACTTATCAAACTTTCTAATGATTCAGGCATTATTTTTTTTGCATATATGCTCTTCAAAAAATAGCGTAAGGAATAATTTCCATCTTCAAAATTTCGAAGCAGTTTTGAAAGGCAAGCATTTTCATAAATAGCCAATAGCGGCTCTTCAAATTTATTTTCGGGATTATAATAGCAAATAGCATCGGCTCCTTCATTTCTATAGTCAATAAGTCGTTTCAAATCCATTTCGTTTATATAGGGATAATCGCATCCGACCACCAAAAATGATGCATCAGCTTGTTGCTTAAAGGCACTTAATAATGCTGCCATTGGCCCAATGTTTAAATAATCATGATGATCACTTATTGGGTTATAGAACGCTTCAATATCCATAGCTTGCTCTGCATTGTGCGAAATAAAAACCTTATCACAAATTGGGCTAAGTAAATTATAAACATAATGCCATTGAGGTAAATTATGATACTCCAAAAGGCTTTTATCGGTTCTCATTCGAGTGCTTTGCCCTCCGCAAACAACCAAGCCGTAGAGTTTTTTCATCCTAAAATTATAAGGTAATTGCCATTTTTTTATGAGGTACTCCTACTTCATAAAAGGGTTCTCCTTTAATAGAATACCCTAAGGATAAATAGAAGGGTATAGCAGTTTCTCTGGCATGGAGTTCAATTTTTTTATACCCTTTATCAAATGCAATCTTATGTGCAAAAAAAACCATCGCCTTACCAATTCCTTTGCCTTGCCAAAAGTCATCTACCGCCACTTGCCTCATTTTAATACGGTCTTTATTTGGCTTTAGTAATAAAATTCCAACTATTTGCTTGTTATGAAATGCCGCAATATGAAAATCCTCGAATTCCTTTTCAAGATCGGATTGTTCAAAATTCAAACCCAAAGGTTCCCTTAAAACTTTATAGCGAAGGGCCACTGATTCTTTTTGTTCGGTTGAACCAA
Organism: Bacteroidota bacterium; assembly: GCA_947499775.1. Classification (GTDB taxonomy): domain Bacteria; phylum Bacteroidota; class Bacteroidia; order NS11-12g; family UBA9320; genus JABWCE01. Next base: position 11,004 of record CANMPY010000029.1, read on the forward strand.
ATGAATCAGTGGCCCTTCGCTATAAAGTTTTAAGGG
>CANMPY010000030.1 GCA_947499775.1 Bacteroidota bacterium
TAGAAACCTGTACCTATAAGAAATACAGGAACGAGTATAATTACAATTTTTTTGAGATTCATATTAATTACTTAAAGCAAATTAGAGACTAATATTGTGCAGTGCGGTTTTGTTCAAGTTAAAAAAGTGGTTTATTTCGATAAAATTAAGTGGTTTTGATTTCTTGAACTGTTTCAGGTTCATCTGAAATTGGTTCTGGTGCCTCTTCTGATTCAGCCACTACTTCAATGTTTTCTTCTTTAACAATTGGTGGCTTATCCATATACTCTTGATACGTGGTTTTGGTATCAAAAGGCCTTTTACCAATAATACCTTCCAAATCTTGTTGGAATAGTATTTCTTTTGCTAATAAGGCTTGTGCTAAATTTTCAAGTTGGTCTTTGTGTTCAATAATGAGCGCCGTTGTTTTTATATAGGCCTCATTAATTAATTTTCGGACTTCTTCATCAATAAGTTGTGAAGTAGCTTCGGAATAAGGTTTGCCAAGTAAGCCATATTCACCGGTATCATCTTTAAATGAAACATGCCCAACCTTTTCGTTCATACCATAAATGGTAACCATTGCATAGGCCATCTTGGTAATTTTTTCAAGATCATTTTGTGCGCCTGTTGAAATTTTTCCAAAGAAAACATCTTCGGCAACCCTACCACCAAGGGTCATACACATCATATCAATTAATTGTTCGGTGCGGTACAAATACTGTTCTTTCGGTAGATATTGCGCGTAGCCTAAAGCGGCAATACCTCTTGGTACGATAGATACTTTTACCAAAGGATCGGCAAATTCTAAAAACCATCCAGCAATAGCGTGACCGGCTTCGTGATAGGCTACTATTTTCTTTTCTTCAGGCGAAATAATTTTATTTTTCTTTTCCAATCCACCAATTACTCTATCGATGGCATCTTGGAAATCGTGCATGTTAATTTCTGTTTTATTGTTTCTTGCAGCAATTAATGCAGCTTCATTACAAACATTTGCAATTTCGGCACCTGCAAAACCGGGGGTTTGTGCTGATAGTTTTTTAGGGTCGATGTCGTTTGCAAGTTTTAATCCTTTTAAATGCACCTCAAATATTTCTTCGCGCCCGTTTAAATCGGGTCTGTCAATAGATATTTGACGGTCAAAACGACCTGGCCTTAGCAAGGCCGAATCTAAAATGTCTGGTCTATTTGTAGCAGCCAATAGGATTACGCCTGAATCGGTCTGAAATCCATCCATTTCAGTTAATAATTGGTTTAAAGTATTTTCTCTTTCATCATTGCCTCCTTGTATAGCGCCTTTGCCACGTGCACGGCCCACGGCATCAATTTCGTCAATAAAGATTATGCAAGGTGCTTTTTCTTTAGCTTGACGAAATAAATCACGAACACGGCTTGCACCTACGCCAACAAACATTTCTACAAAATCAGAACCTGACAAGGAAAAGAATGGAACATTGGCTTCGCCTGCTACTGCTTTAGCCATAAGCGTTTTGCCTGTTCCCGGAGGGCCTATGAGTAACGCTCCTTTCGGAATTTTACCACCTAAATCGGTATATTTTTTTGGATTCTTTAGAAAATCAACAATTTCCATTACCTCAACTTTGGCTTCTTCTAATCCTGCTACATCTTTAAAGGTAATATTAACTTTCGTGTCCTTGTCGAATAATTGGGCTTTACTTCGGCCAATATTAAAAATCTGACCTCCCGGCCCACCGCCACTTCCTACACGACGCATCATAAAATACCAGAATAACCCAAAAATTGAAATCATAATAACCCACGGCATTATATCAGAAAGATAATTATTGCGAATTTGTGGGTCAATACTAACTTGTTTTTCAACTGATAAATTTTTCTGTGTTTCTTCTACCAATTTGCTAAAAGTTGCATAATCGCCAATGTCGTCTAATACGTAATTGGCAGCATTAACATCATTAAATACGCTCCCTTCACCCAAGTCCTTTTTATATTCGGTTAAACTTTTTGCCGAATCGGTTAAAAATATTTCTGCTTTTGAACGGTTAATAACCAATACTTTACTAACCACTCCTTTGCTTAGCATCTGCTTTAACCTTTTGGTGTCAATAGTTTTGGCAGAATTATTATTAAAATAGGAGAAGGCTAAAAACAAGACTGCCAATATGCCATAAATCCAATAAAAACTGAATTTGGGCCCTGTTGGTTTTTTGCTGCGATCGAGTGGATTTGTATCGTCAGGCTTCTTATCATTATCTTTAGTAGCTTCGTTGCGTTTAAAAACGATACGCTTTTTTTGAGCAGGCTCTTTTGTTGGTTCTTCCATTTAGTACTATGTATTCCTTTTGGTAACAACTAATATGCCAAAAGGATTACAAACTTACTGAAAAATATGGCCTAATGCTACATTAGAAATAGGAATGCATTGCTTGTGCTTAAAAAAGAATTAATTAACGATTTATAATGCTGATTTACTTTGGCTATATATCTTTGCATATTCTATTAAATTTCTCATAATATTAAAAAATGTATACAACATTACAACCCGTTTTAGAAAATGAATTAGCCGATATCAATATTGCAGGCCTATACAAACGCGAGCGAATTATAGCTTCACCTCAAGGAGCCGAAATTACTTTAGCCGACGGTCAAAAGGTTTTGAATTTTTGTGCTAATAATTATTTAGGATTATCCTCTCACCCAAAGGTTATTGATGCTGCAAAAAAAGCTATTGATAGCCACGGTTTTGGAATGAGTAGTGTGCGGTTTATATGTGGTACACAAGATATTCATAAAACATTAGAACAAAAAATATCTGAATTTTTAGGAACAGAGGATACCATTTTATATGCTGCAGCCTTTGATGCTAATGGCGGAATATTTGAACCTTTATTTGACGAAAGAGATGCGATTATTAGCGACTCCCTAAATCACGCCTCAATTATTGATGGAGTTAGGCTATGCAAAGCGCAACGCTATCGTTACGTTAATAATGATATGGTTGATTTAGAGCAAAGGTTAATGGAGACTCAAAATTTACGCCATAGGATTATAGTTACTGATGGGGTATTTAGCATGGACGGAACAATTGCTCAATTGGATAAAATTGTTGCGCTAGCAGAAAAATATACGGCTTTAATAATGGTTGACGAATGTCATGCTAGCGGTTTTATAGGCAAAACAGGCCGAGGTACTCACGAACATTGTGGCGTAATAGGTAAAATAGATATAATAACAGGAACACTTGGCAAAGCTTTAGGGGGTGCTTCAGGGGGATTTACGAGTGGTAAAAAAGAAATTATTGATTTGCTTAGACAAAGGTCGAGACCTTATTTATTTAGCAACACATTAGCCCCTTCAATAGTGGGCGGATCCATTGCTGTATTCGACATGCTGAGCGAAACAACCGAATTAAGAGATAAATTGGAGCAAAACACTTTTTATTTTAGGGAGCAAATGACTTTAGCGGGTTTTGATATAAAGCCGGGGATTCATCCAATTTGTCCACTTATGTTATACGATGCTAAATTGGCGCAAACGTTTGCCGAAAAGCTTTTGGCAGAAGGAATTTATGTGATTGGGTTTTATTTTCCGGTAGTTGCTAAAGGATTGGCGCGTATTCGGGTTCAAATTTCGGCAGGTCACGAACGTCATCATTTAGACAAGGCCATTGCTGCATTTACTAAAATAGGAAAAGAGTTAGGCGTTATAAAAGACTAAATAAATAAAGTTAAAAATTCGAAATGAATATTAATTTACTTGATAAACAAGCCATAGTGTGCGGCAGTACAAAAGGAATAGGTAAGGCTATAGCAGTGCAGTTGGCCGAATCGGGCGCATCGATCACGCTTATTGCCAGAAACGAAATAAAACTCAAGGAAACTTTAAATCTATTAGATACTTCAAAAGGTCAATTGCATAATTATGTGGTTTGTGATTTTTCAAAACCACTCCTTTTGCAGGAATCATTAGAGACGTATATCCTAAGCCATAAACCTGTACACATATTAATTAATAATACAGGAGGGCCATCACCGGGAGCAGTTTCATCGGCAAGTATCGAAGAGTTTATCGAGGCATTTAAAGCCCATTTGCTTTGCAATCATATACTGGTTAAAGTGATAAGCGAAGGAATGAAGGCTGAAAAATATGGCCGAATAATAAACATCATTTCTACCTCGGTAAAAATGCCTTTAAAAGGATTAGGGGTAAGCAATACTATTAGGGGCGCAGTAGCTAACTGGAGTAAAACGTTAGCATCTGAATTAGCACCTTTTGGAATTACTGTTAATAATATTTTACCAGGAGCAACCAAAACAGAGCGTTTATTAGAAATAATTAGCAAAAAAGCTGAAAAAGGCAATAAACTGGAAGATGAAATTGAAACCGAAATGCTACAAGAAATACCAGCAGGCAGATTTGGAACCCCAGAAGAATTAGCCTATGCGGCCACATTTTTGGCATCATCATTGGCGGGATATATTACAGGAACCAATATAGTGGTAGATGGCGGAAGAACAGGCTGTTTGTAAACATGGATTAGTTAATTTGTAAAACAATTGAAATCGTTTTTAATTTGGCTTCGAGCTACACGACCTAAAACTTTGCCCTTGGCATTAGGGGCAATATTGCTTGGAAGCCTACTTGCGGCATACGTATATTCGTTTTCAACCCCAGTTTTTCTTTTGGCAATAATCACAGCCTTACTCTTACAAATTTTTTCGAACCTAGCCAATGATTATGGCGATTATATAAAAGGAACCGATCAAGATGCCCAACGAACAGATAGAGCACTAGTAGCTGGAGATATATCGCCTAAAAAAATGAAACAGGCACTTTGGATTTTAGGTGTAGTGTCGCTCATAAGTGGATTTAGTTTGTTGGCTGTAGCTTTTAAAGACCTTAATCTTAATTTTTACACATGGCTACTTATTGGTTTCACGGCATTAGCTTCGGCTAGGAATTACACAATTGGCAAGTATGCCTATGGCTATAAAGGAGTGGGGGATGTAATGGTTTTTGTATTTTTTGGACCTGTAGCGGTTTGTGGTACTTATTTTTTAATGGTTAATAATTTACCTAATTCAGTTTGGCTGCCTGCCTGCGGCTTTGGGTTTTTATGCGTTGCCGTTTTAAATATTAATAATTTAAGGGATATTGATACTGACAAGAAAAGCGGAAAAAAAACAATCGCCCTTCGCCTTGGTTATAAAAGAGCAATCTGGTATCAGTATATATTGTTTGGGATAGCAATGGGATTATTTATGGCATTTGCACGGGTTTCTCCTCCCGAATATGATCAGTTTATTCCTATAATTTTTGGAGCAATTTATTATATAATTTGTTTTAGGCTAGAAAAAAAACCTATAGAAAGAGCCACATACAATTTGGCATTAAAACAAGTGTCTATACTTAATTTACTATTGGTTATTATTTTTGGCATTTTTTGGTTAGCCTAATGAAACTCGGCTACTCTGTAGAATGTCATAATCTAAAATTTATTAAACCGGTCAAAACTTCGCGAAATAGTTTTGAAGAAAAAAACCATTGGGTAATAAAAATTTGGAACAAAAAGAATCCGGATTGCGTTGGAATCGGTGAAGCAGCACCTTTGGAATTACTAAGTCCAGATTTTAGGGATAACTTAGGATCGATAATCGAAGGATTCTTGCTTGAATTGGCAGAAAATAAAGCCATTGAAGAACTTGATTTAGAGCCTTTTCCATCGGTAAAATTTGCCATAGAATGCGCCTTCTTAGATTTAAGAAATGGAGGCAAGCAAGTATATTTTGAATCGAATTATTTAAGTGGGTCACCCATTTTAATAAATGGATTGGTATGGATGAATGAGCTGGATGAAATGTTAAAAGAAGGGATTGCAAAAGCGGAGGCAGGTTTTAAATGTATTAAATTTAAAATAGGTCAACATGATTTTGATGCAGAGTGTAGACTAATTGAAAAATTTAGAAATACAATTCAAGGCAAGAATACTGTTATTAGATTGGATGCCAATGGTGCTTTTAGAATGGATGATGCTTTAGAAAAGCTTAAAGAATTGCACCGATTTCATATCCATTCAATTGAGCAGCCAATAATGGCTGGGCATTGGGATGAAATGGCTAAAATATGCATGGATTCCAAAATTGATATCGCTTTGGATGAAGAACTTATTGGAGTTCAATATAATGAACGTCAAAAGCTATTAAAACATATTTTACCACATTTTATCATACTAAAGCCAACACTTTTAGGTGGATTTGCAGAGTGTGAACATTGGATTAGCTTGGCCAAGAAGGGTGATATTGGGTGGTGGGCCACCTCAGCATTAGAATCGAATATTGGGTTGAATGCAATAGCACAGTGGGTAGGAAAATGTAATACACACTTGCACCAAGGTTTGGGTACCGGCAAACTATACAAAACAAATTTTGAATCTAAATCAGATATTTCCGAAGGCCGGTTGATTTATAAAAATTAGAGAGTAAGCCAATCTACCGGAGCATCTTTTATTGCTACATGAATTGGCATATAGGCCAAATTAGGCAATTTGTTTTTTAAGGATGGAACAACGCGCATATAATCCTTTTCAGTTGTAAGAACCATGCATTCTAATGTTTCATTCATTTTCTTAACAATATTCAAGCTGTCGGAGTTATTAAATTGATGATGATCAGAAAAATTGAAATGATGCCGAATAGTATAACCCTTTTCATTAAGATAAGATAGCAATGGGTTAGGGTTAGCGATTCCTGTTATTAAGATAATATTTTTTGACAAAGCTCCATGCACCAATACTGGGGCCTGATAATTAATGTGCGAATAATAAATAGGCTTTGAATTTATATTTTTAGGAATACTTAGGTTAGGATTTTGTGGGCATTTTGTAATTATTATGGCAGTAGCTCTTTTATAACCGAAACTAAATTCTCTCAATTTTCCAGCAGGAGCAATACTGTCCTTCCAAAATGGTTTTGAATAGTCTGTAAGTAAAATGGATACAGAGGGTTTTACAAAACGATGTTGAAAGGCATCATCTAAAAGTATAAGGTTGATTTTGGGGTGTTCTAATGTGATTTTACGAATAGCATCGACTCTTTTTTCACCAACTGCCATGACGATATGCTCAAACTTACGTTTAATCTGTAACGGTTCATCGCCACATAATTCTGCCAAATCGGATGAATTTACATAGCGAAACCCTTTAGTTTTACGCCCATAACCTCTACTAATTACAGCGATGTTATATTTTTCTTTATAATAATTTATAAAATATTCAACATGGGGCGTTTTACCCGAACCTCCCATGTTAAGGTTGCCAATGCTAATTATTGGAATCCCAAATTGTTCTTGTTTTAGTAAATTAAAATCAAATAGTAGGTTTCTTATCCCAATGATGATTCCATAGAGTAGCGCAAAAGGATATAACAGTTTCATGTCTTATTTTTAGTATTTAAATCTCAACCTTAAGCCAAATTTGTAATATTGCGAATATGAATAATTCTATTCTAAGTACCAACCGTTCTATTGAACAAAAAGTAAATCTTTTAGAATTTGAAGAAAGGGGAGTGAAGGTGTATGTAAAACGAGATGATAGAATTCATCCTTTTATTTCTGGCAATAAATGGAGAAAACTAAAATACAATTATGCATCGTTTTTAAATTCAGGATGCAAGGGGATTGTAACATTTGGCGGCGCCTATTCCAATCATATCATTGCTACAGCAGCATTTTGTGCCGAAAATAAGATTAAATGTGTTGGAATTATTAGAGGGGAAGAGCCTAAAGTTTTAAATCCTGTGTTAATTTTAGCCAAATTGTGGGGAATGGAGCTGCAATTTGCATCATGGAACGAGTATGGGCAAAAAGATTTATTAGTAGAACCTTGGCTCAATCAAGGGTATTATAGTATTCCCGAAGGAGGGGATAACAATGATGGGTCGAGGGGATGTTCGGAATTATTAGATGAACTTACGCTTGAATATGACCATATATTTTGTGCTTCGGGTACCGGATGTACAATTGCAGGTATTGTAAAAGGGGTGAATTTGCTAAAATTAAAAACACATTGCCATAGCATTCCTGTTCTGAAACAGGGCGAATTTATTAGTGATAGAATACATGAAGAGGCTCCAACTGCAAAAAATTTCACCGTTCATACTACATTTCATTGCGGTGGGTATGCCAAAACTACTCCCGAATTATTTAGATTTATAAATTATTTAGCCAAAGAAACAGGTATTTTGACGGATCCGATTTATACGGCTAAAGTTTTTTATGCCTTAATTGATTTAGTAAAGGATGGTTATTTTAATAAAGGTGAAACTATATTGGTTATTCATACAGGAGGGCTAACTGGACTATTGTCCGAAAAAATGCTCAGTGCTGTACAGAATAGTATAAAATAAAAAAAACCCTCGTCACACACTGACAAGGGTTTTTAACTGAAAAATTTATTTACACTACAATATGATTATCTTTTAGGGAGTTGGAGTAACAACACCTTTTATGGTTATATAGTCTCTTGCCGATTCACCGTTATGCCTCACTTCGATAGTTTTGCTAAATGAACCTGGTTTGCCTTTACTATCAAAAGTTACTTTTATTTTCGCTGATTTACCAGGCAATAGCGGATCTTTAGGCCATTCGGGGGTTGTGCAGCTGCAAGGGGGTTTTACATCTGTTAGGATAAGGGACGTGGATCCAGTATTGGTATAATTGAATTCGAAAGTAGCTTGGGTTCCTTCTGTAATGGTCCCAAAGTCATGCATGGATATTTCAAATTTAATATTGGGTTGGCCTTCTGCCATTAGAGTAATGGTTTGTTTGCCAGGCTGAGCTTTTATAGCTAAGGTCATCAATAAAAAAAATGAAATTAGAAATGGTGAGCGCTTCATGTTTCTAAAAGTTACAAATTTTATGCCAGAGTGTTTTTTTAATGTTTTACCCTTTATTAGATATTATACTAAGTGCCTCTATTTTAAAATTATTTGTACATAAAAAAAGCCGATTTGCGTGAGCAAATCGGCTTTTGATAAGTTTTGAGTTGGATCTTAATTATTTGGCGTTGGAACCAAAACCGGAGTAGTAGGTGCTGCTGGTGCTGCTTCTACCATTCCTTTAATAGTTAAATAATTGGTATTGGTATCTAAAGCTCCGTTGTATTTTACAGTGATAGTTTTGGTAAATGGACCTGGGCGGCTTGCGCTATTATAAGTAGCAATCACTTTACCTGAATGACCAGGAGCAATTGGTTCACGGCTCCATTCTGGTGTGGTGCAACCACAGCTTGCTTGTACTGATTCTAAAATTAATGGGGCATTGCCAGTATTCATAAATTTGAATTCAAAAGTGGCTTGAGTTCCTTCTTTAATGTTACCGAAATCATGAGTTTCTTCAACAAATTTTATCTTTGGCAATCCGTCTGTAGCAATTTCGATTTTGTTTTCAATAGCCTTAGGGGCCTCAATTGTTGGTTTTGAATTTTTAGCTGTAGATTTTTTGCTCTTCTGAGCAGATACAAACCCTGATACACAAATTCCTAAAATAATGGTTAATGCAATTTTTTTCATTTTAATTTTTTTTTTAGTTGGACAAATATAAAGCAAATTAAATACCAAAAAATTAATTTTTAGAAATTAGGTTTTCGTTTTTCACTAAAAGCAAGGGTGCCTTCTATAAAATCTTCAGTTTGAAATGCTTTGCCAAATTCTGAAATTTCAGTTTCAAAACCTGGTGTTGTGCTTTTAAAGTGATCGTTCACACATTTAATTACACTCGCAATAGCAGAAAGAGACTTGGTAGAAAATACATCAACCATCTCGAGGCAGGTTGGCAATAATTGCTCTAGTGTTACAATTTTCGAAACCATTCCAAGTTCAAGAGCTTGAGTTGCATTTATGAAATCGGTAGTTAATAGGAGTTCTAAAGCTTTTCCTTTTCCTATTAATTGCACTAAACGTTGTGTGCCTGCATACCCAGGAGGTAGACCTAAATTTACTTCAGGCTGTCCAAATTTAGCATTTTCTGCCGCAATTCTAATATGGCAAGCCATAGCTAGTTCGCAACCGCCACCCAAACTATATCCATTAATTGCAGCTATAACAGGTATGGCTGAATTTTCAATGGTATTCATCACACTATGGCCATCGGCACTTAATTGGGCCCCCTGTTGTATTGAATAAGATGCAAATTCTGATATATCGGCACCTGCGGCAAATGCCTTTAATCCAGAACCAGTGATAATAATACCTCTAACCGATTTATTATCTTGAACTGAAAGCACAGCAGACTTAATTTCCTGAAGGGTCTCTCGATTTAACGCATTCAGTTTGTTTTCGCGATTAATGGTAATAATAAAGGCGTTGTTTTCTTGTGATGTAAGTATTGTATTGAAGGACATAAGTTAAAGGGGGGGGGGAGTAATAAAAACAGAAAAATAGTATTTAATATTAGATGGTAGCAATAACTTTAAGTTCTATTGCTATTGGTGTAGGTAAGCAATTTATTTCAAGAGTTGTTCTACATGGTAAGTTTTCGCTGAAATATTCGGCCCAAATACGGTTATAAATTTGAAAATCATCTTTCATATTTGTTAAATAAACCGTTACATCTACAATATTTTTCCAACTGCTCCCTGCATCTTCTAATATATAGTTAACATTTTTAAATACGGAGTGGCATTGAACTTCAATATCGTACGAAATTATTTTTCCATCTACATCTAATTCAACTCCAGGTATTTTTTTTGATCCTCTTTCGCGCGGTCCAACTCCTGATAAAAAAAGTAGATTTCCTACTTGGCGGGCATGGGGATATAATCCTACTGGTTCGGGCGCTTTACTACTTTCTATCCGATTTGTTTTCATTCGTATTTTGGTCGGGTGTTTTTTTCTTTTCTTCGGATATTTCCAATGCGTCTGTTTTTTTAATTAATTCTTTTGAGATTGTCGAGTCGGCTTTAGGTTCATTCTTTTTTATAGGCATTCCCTTTG
>CANMPY010000031.1 GCA_947499775.1 Bacteroidota bacterium
AGCTCATATTTAGTTTAGGAAGATGATATGATCAAATGTAATCTTGTTGCTTTAGCCAAGTATTATGGATACCACTAAGCAACCTTTTTCTTTCGCCTTTTGGTACTTAACAAACAAAAATAAATAATCGGTGCCCTTTTTCTTTGAATCCCATTAGTGGACTCATAAAAAAAGAGGCCGGAGCCTCTTAATATTAAAAAAAGATTTTTAGAGATATTTTAGGCTTCCGTATTCGGTTTTTCTTGCCCCTCATTTTCTGATTCTTCTGTTTGCGTAGTTTCCTCTGAGGCTACCTCCTCCATGCTTACTTCAGCTTCGTCCTGAACTTCAATTACTTCAGCTTCTTGTATTTCCTCAACTTCTGCAGCTGCTTCAACAACTACTGGTGCTGCTTTTTGAGCTTTAGCAACTGGAGCATCTCCAGCTTCCTTTTTCGATCCTCTACGTGTGCGTTTTGTAGCAGTTTCTTCCTTGGCTACTAATTTTCCCCCTCCCAACAAGTCATTAAAATCAACAAACTCCATCATACACATTTCGGCATTATCACCCAAACGGTTACCAGTTTTTAATATTCTGGTGTACCCACCTGGTCGGTCAGCTACTTTATTGGCTACGTTACCAAATAGTTCTTTAACTCCTTCTTTATTTTGCAAATATCTAAATACCATCCTTCTTGAATGGGTACTATCGTTTTTTGCTTTAGTTACCAATGGCTCAATATACTTGCGCAATTCTTTGGCTTTAGCAACAGTGGTTACAATACGTTTGCTTATTATCAAAGATGTTGCCATATTTGAAAGCATCGCATGTCGGTGACTGGTAGTTCTGCCTAAATGGTTTATTTTATTTCCGTGTCTCATGGCTATTTAATCTTCGTTTAGGTTATATTTTACAACGTCCATACCAAAGTTTAACCCTTTCTCACGAACAAATTCTTCTAATTCAGTTAACGATTTCTTACCAAAATTTCTAAACTTTAATAAGTCTTCTATATGGAAACTAACCAATTCTCCTAGTGTTCTAATTTCAGCTGCTTTCAAACAATTGTAAGCTCTTACAGATAAATCAAGGTCTGATAATGGTGTTTTCAAAATTTTGCGCATTTGAAGTAAATTTTCATCCACTTCTTGAGCTTTCGATTTCACTTGAGTATCTAACAACATGTTATCATCCGAAAACAATAAGTAATGTTGGATTAATATTTTAGCTGCTTCTTTTAATGCATTTTCAGGATTGATAGATCCATCAGTTGCAATTTCGATCATCAATTTTTCATAGTCAGTACGACCTTCAACGCGATAATCTTCAACGCTGAACTTTACATTTTTTACAGGTGTGTAAATTGAATCAACTGGAATTAAACCAATGGCAGCATCAGCTGGAAGATTTTCTTCGGCTGGAACATATCCTCGTCCTTTATCAATAACCATTTCCAATTCAAAATTTACGAATTGTTCCATGTTACAGATAACTAAATCAGGATTTAGAATTTCGAACATTGATGAAAAACGACTGATATCGCCAGCAGTAAATTGCTCCTGTCCTTTAAGATTTACATAAACTTTTTCGTTATTTGCTCCTCCTCCAATTTTCTTGAATCGAACTTGCTTAAGATTCAAAATAATTTCGGTAACATCTTCAACCACACCCTTCATACTACTGAATTCATGATCTACTCCTGGTACCTTTATTGAGGTAATAGCGTATCCTTCTAAAGAGGATAAAAGAATTCGACGAAGCGAATTACCTATGGTTACACCATATCCTTTTTCTAAAGGACGAAACTCAAACAAACCATAAAAGTCTGTTTCTTTATGCATTATAACCTTGTCTGGTCTTTGAAATGCTAATATTGACATATTTATTTTTTAGTTTGTTAAATTATTATTTTGAATAGAGTTCAACAATAAGTTGTTCTTTGATTTTTTCTGGAATATCTTCACGCTCCGGTAAAGATAAAAACGTTCCTTGGTAAGAGGTAGCATCCCACTGTAACCAGTTGTATGATTTACGCCTTGCTAAAGAATTGTTTAAATTCTCTAAAGATTGAGATTGTTCTCTAACTGAAACCACATCACCTGCCTTAAGCAAATAGGAAGGAATGTTTAATAAATTTCCATTAACTAAAATATGTTTATGTGAAACCAATTGACGCGCGCCGTCTCTCGTGGTTGATAATCCCAAACGAAAGCAGGTATTATCTAAACGAGCTTCAAGGAATTTTAAAAGGTTTTCACCTGTAATACCATGTTTACGTGCTGCTTTATCAAACAAATTGGCGAACTGTCGCTCTAATACACCATAAGTATATTTTGCTTTTTGTTTTTCACCAAGCTGTATTGCATATTCAGATTGTTTGCCACGGCGTCTAGAATTTCCATGCATTCCAGGCTTATAATTTTTCTTATCCAATGCTTTATCTGGGCCAAATATTGGCTCTTTAAAACGTCGGGCTATTTTGGACTTTGGTCCTGTATATCTTGCCATTTCTTATTTTACTTACTAAGGTGTATACTTTTGATTAAACACGTCTTCTTTTAGGTGGACGACAACCATTGTGTGGCATTGGGGTAATGTCTTTAATCGACATTACTTCCAAACCTGCAGCTTGTAAAGTTCTAATTGCCGATTCACGACCAGCACCTGGACCTTTTACAAACACATCAACCTTTTTAACACCAAGATCGGTTGCTACTTTGCAACAATCTTGACTCGAAACTTGACCGGCATATGGCGTGTTCTTTTTTGAACCTCTGAATCCCATTTTACCAGCACTCGACCAAGATATAACTTGTCCTTGGTTATTGGTTATTGAAATAATAATATTATTGAAGGAGGCCTTAATATGTGCCTGACCGTAAGCCTCAATAATTACTTTTCGTTTTTTAACAACTTTTTTACTTGTAGCCATTTAATTTTTCTTGCTATTTTTATTTAGTTACTTTCTTTTTGTTAGCTACGGTTTTACGTTTTCCTTTACGGGTACGCGCATTGTTTTTGGTAGACTGCCCTCTTACTGGCAATCCTTTTCTATGACGTAAGCCTCTATAACACCCAATATCCATCAATCGCTTGATATTGGTTTGCACTTCAGATCGCAATTCTCCTTCTACTTTATGCTCCTCGGTGATAACGCGACGAATAGCAGTTAGATCTTCATCATTCCACTCATTCACTTTTTTGTTTACGTCAACTCCAGCATTTTGTAATATTGTTACTGCATTAAAACGCCCAATACCATAAATATATGATAAACCTACTGGGCCTATTTTGGTTCTTGGTAAATCTATACCTGCAATCCTTGCCATTTTTTAACCTTGTCTTTGTTTAAATTTAGGGTTCTTTTTATTCACAACGTAAACCACGCCTTTGCGCTTTACGATTTTGCAATCAACACTTCTTTTTTTAACCGATGATGTTACTTTCATGTGTTTGTTTATTCTTTTTTTATTTCACGCTATTTTCAATTACTTGAAAACTATTGGATTTATATTATTTGTATCTAAAACTAATTCTTCCTCTTGTTAAGTCATAAGGCGACATTTCTACTTGAACCTTATCCCCTGGTAAAATTCGAATGTAGTGCATTCTCATTTTTCCGCTTATTGTAGCTATAATTTTATGACCGTTTTTTAATTCTACTCTAAACATTGCATTCGATAAGGCCTCTACTATCATGCCATCTTGCTTAATCGAATCTTGTTTAGACATATCGTTTTTTTACGGGCTGCAAATATAGTATTTTATATTTTAAAATTCCCAAAAATTATGTCATAGAACCGCCGGTTGCAGTTCGTCCTTTTATTCGACCATACTTCATTAAACCATCATATTTGCGCATGGATAAATGGGTGTCAATTTGAGCCAATGAATCCAAAACAACCCCTACCATAATGAGCAATGACGTTCCTCCAAAGAATTGAGCAAACTGATCATTCACTCCAAATATTATAGCGAAGGCTGGCATTATAGCAACCAAGCCAATAAATATTGCTCCTGGAAACGTAATTCTTGAAATAATGGTATCAATAAAATCGGCTGTTTTTTTACCTGGCTTCACTCCTGGTATAAATCCACTATTGCGTTTCAAGTCTTCTGAGATTTGAACCGGATTATAGGTAATAGCGGTATAAAAATAGGTAAACAGTATGATTAGTACAAAGAATAAGGCATTATAACCGAATGAAGTAATGTCCATAAAATTGGCGAAAAAACTTGAGGCGGCTGATGATTTATCAGATAATAACCCGGTTAAAGTAGATGGGATAAACATTAAGGCCTGTGCAAAAATAATAGGCATTACTCCTGCTCCATTTATCTTTAAAGGCAAATATTGACGAACTCCTCCGTATTGTTTGTTTCCAACAATGCGTTTGGCATATTGTACCGGCACACGGCGTGTACCTTGTATCAATAGGATAACACTTAGGATAACAACTAGCCAAATCACTAATTCAACTAAGAAGATAATTGGTCCACCTGCTCCTCCTAATCGGCTATTTAATTCACCTAGGATAGCAAATGGCAATCGCGAAATGATACCCACCATAATTATAAGTGAAATTCCATTTCCCAAACCTCTATCTGTAATTCTTTCGCCCAACCACATGGTAAACATGGTACCTGCTATTAAAGTAACTATGGCAATAAAGGTAAAGGTAGTTTCTGACATTGCTCCACCTTGTTGCAATGCATAAAGCGCATCGGCTTTAGAAGATTTTAATTGAACGATGTATGCAATACCCTGAACAGCTGATACAGCTATGGTAAGGTATCGTGTAATTTGATTAATTTTTCGTCGTCCATCTTCCCCTTCTTTCGACATACGTTGAAACGATGGCAATGCAAAGGTTAATAATTGAACAATAATGGAAGCCGAAATGTAAGGCATAATTCCTAGAGCAAAAATAGAAGCTCTATCGAATGCACCTCCCGAAAACGTATTAATAAGTCCTAATAGTCCATCTTGGGTAGAGTTGCCATATTTAGCATTCATTACCACAGGATCAATACCGGGCAAATATATAAACGTTCCAATACGATAAACAGCTAGAAGTAACAAGGTTTGAATTATCCTTGATCGAAGCTCTTCAATACTCCAAATATTTTTTAGGGTGCTTATTAATTTTTTCATCCCTAGTCTTAAATTACAGTTGTTGTTCCTCCAGCATTTTCAATAGCTGCTTTAGCTGCATCCGAAAATGCATGCGCAGTAATATTTAGTTTTGCGGTTAATTCACCACGTCCTAATATTTTTACTTTTTCAGTTTTACTAATAATTCTTCCTTTAAGGAAATTTTCGAGTGAAATCGTATCCGTATTTAAGCTCAATGCAAATTCTTGCAAACGATCCAAATTCATACTCGTGTATTCTACTCTGAATGGATTTTTGAATCCAACTTTAGGAACACGTCGTTGTAATGGCATTTGTCCACCCTCGAAACCTACTTTTTTGGAGTGTCCTGAACGTGAACCTGCACCTTTATGTCCACGTGTGGATGTTCCACCCGTGCCTGAGCCATTTCCACGGCCTTTACGTTTTCTATCTCTTACTGAGCCTGGGGCTGGTTTTAAATTACTTAAGTTCATTTTTAAACGTTTTCTACTTTTAATAAATGCTTTACTGAATTAATCATACCTACGAGTGCAGGATTTGCTTCTACTTCTTTTGACCTATGCATTTTGGTTAATCCAAGAGCCACTAAAGTTCTTTTATCACGCTCGGTTCTATCGATACCGCTTTTTATTTGTGTAATTTTAATTTTTGCCATCTTAATTATCCATTAAATAATTTATCTAAAGAAATACCGCGTTGTTCTGCAATCGTGTAAGGATCGCGCAATTTTGCTAAAGCATCTATTGTTGCTTTTACCACGTTATGTGGATTTGAAGACCCTTTTGATTTTGCCAATACATCATGTACACCAGCACTTTCAAGTACAGCTCGCATAGCACCACCAGCAATTACACCTGTTCCGTGTGAAGCGGGCTTAATAAATACACGCCCTCCTCCAAATTTTCCATATTGCTCATGAGGAAGGGTACCATTAATTACAGGCACTTTTATAAGATTCTTTTTTGCATCTTCTATTCCTTTAGCAATAGCATCTGTTACTTCACTTGCTTTGCCTAATCCATGTCCAACGATTCCTTTTCCGTTTCCAACCACAATAATGGCCGTAAAACTAAACGTTCGTCCTCCTTTGGTAACCTTTGCTACCCTATTAATATTTACTACAGTTTCTTTTAATTCGATATCTGTAGATCTAACGCGTAATAATGTTTGTGTTGCCATATTTTTAAAAAATTAATCCTGCCTCTCTTGCACCGTCAGCAAGACTTTTAATGCGTCCATGATATAAATATCCATTTCGGTCAAAAACGATTTTTGTGATACCGTTTGCTATGGCCGCTTCTCCAACTTTTTTTCCTACTTCAAACGATTTTAAAGTTTTTGTTGTTTTATCTCCTTCTAATCCTTTTGATCGTGATGAAAATGATAATAAGGTTTTTCCAGCTGAATCATCTATAAGTTGAGCGTAAACATCTTTATTGCTTCTGAATACTGATAACCTTGGTTTTTCAGCACTTCCAAAAACTTTGCCTCTTACTCTCCTCTTTATTTTTAATCTACTTAATACTTTATCCGTTGCCATATCCTTTATTTTTTACTTGCTGATTTACCGGCTTTTCTTCTCAATATCTCACCTTGGAACTTAATACCTTTTCCTTTGTATGGCTCAGGCTTACGCATTGATCTGATTTTTGCTGCAACTTGTCCAATTAATTGTTTATCATTTCCTTCAAGAATAATCAATGGATTTTTTCCCTTTTCTGATTCAGTTTTGACACTGATTTCTTTTGGAACTTCCATAAAAATATTATGCGAGTATCCTAAATTTAATTCAAGTAAATTTCCTACATTACTTGCTTTATAACCTACGCCTACAACTTCTTGTTTTATGGTATATCCTTCACTTACTCCTTTAATCATATTGTTAATCAGAGAACGGTGTAAACCGTGAAGCGCTTTCTGGCTTTTGCTTTCATTGCTTCGGTTTACTTGAATAATACCGTCTTGCAAATCTATCGTTATTCCTTCGGATAGTGTTTGTGAAAGTTGGCCCTTGGCTCCTTTTACTGTGATCGTATCACCTGACGTTTGTATTTCTACGCCTTTTGGTAAGCTGATCGGATTTTTTCCTACACGTGACATTTATTTATTTTTACTGATTAATTTATAGTTTAATTCTTCAATACATAGTGGAATTTATCGTTATTTATCTGAATCCTCTTAGGATACAAAACAAATTAATTCTCCTCCTACATTTTGTTTTTTTGCCTCTTTATCGGTCATCACACCATGCGATGTGGTAACAATTGCAATACCTAATCCGTTTTTTACCCTCGGCATATCTTCCGAAGCCGAATATTGGCGTGATCCTGGTTTACTCACACGCTTAATTTCGTTAATGGCTGATAATTTTGTTACTGGATGGTATTTTAGTGCAATTTTAATGATACCGCCTATTGTGGTATCTTCAAATTTGTAATTTAAAATATACCCTTTTTCAAACAATACTTTTGTAATTTCCTTCTTGATATTAGAAGCAGGAATTTCTACAATTCGATGGTTTGCTTTAATGGCATTTCTCACTCTGGTGAGGTAATCTGCTATTGGATCTGTCATAATACTTTTTCTTTGTTTAAATAATTACCAACTTGCTTTTGTTACTCCTGGTATTTTACCATTCGATGCCATTTCACGGAATTGATTTCTGCACAATCCAAATACACGCATGTATCCTCTTGGCTTTCCGGTAATTGAACAACGATTACGTAATCTTACTGCCGATGAATTGCGTGGTAATAATTGCAATGCATCAAAATTGCCTTCAGCTTTTAGCTTAGCGCGCTTATCAGCATACCTAGCTACCAATTTCTCCCGCTTTGTTTGACGGGCTTTCATTGATTCTTTTGCCATAACTTATTTTATTTGATTTTTAAATGGTAATCCAAATTCTTTTAACAACTCAAGACATTCTATATCATTTTTTGCAGTAGTAACAAAAGTGATATTGTATCCGTTTATTTTATTGGTTTTGTCGATGTTTATTTCCGGGAAAATTAACTGTTCGGTAACACCAAAGGTATAATTACCTCGGCCGTCAAACCCTTTATCATTAATGCCTTGAAAATCTCTAACACGTGGTAAGGCAATTGAAATAAGCCTATCCAAAAATTCGTACATATTATCTTTCCTTAACGTTACTTTGGTGCCGATTGGCATTTTTAAACGCAATTTAAAGTTCGAAATATCCTTACGTGAATAGGTTGGAACTGCTTTTTGGCCAGCTATTATTGTTAGTTCTTGTACGGCGGTATCAACTAATTTCTTATCAGCTACCGCTGCTCCAACACCTTGGTTAATTGATATTTTAACCAACTTTGGAATTTCCATAACGTTTTTGTAACTGAACTTTGCTTGAAGTGCAGGTACTACGCTACCCTTATATTTTTCTTTTAATCGTGGGGAATACATTTTCTTCTTACTTTATAAAATCACCTGTTTTCTTTGAATAACGCTGTAATTTACCCTCTGCATTAAGCTTTCGCCCAATACGAGTTGCTTTTCCAGCTTCCATAAGCATCAACTTACACAAATGAAGTGGTGCTTCTAATTTTATTATTGAACCATTTGGGTTATTGGCATCTGGTTTTTTATGCTTAGTTACCATATTAACACCTTCCACAACGGCTCGTTGTTCTTTAACGATTACACGAAGAATACGACCTGATTTATTCTTATCATCGCCAGCTAATACCTTAACGATATCGCCCTTTTTTACATGTAATTTTGGTATTTTATTAAATCTACGTTCCATAATTTATAAAACTTCTGGGGCTAAGGAAACTATTTTCATAAATTGTTTTTCACGCAATTCACGAGCAACTGGGCCAAATATACGTGTAGCTCTTGGCTCATTATCTTTGGTTAGTAAAACACAAGAGTTGTCATCAAACTTTATATACGATCCATCAGGACGTCGAACTTGCTTTTTTGTTCGCACTATAACGGCTGTAGCAACTGCACCTTTTTTAATTCCTCCCGATGGGATAGCTTCTTTTACCGCCACCACTATTTTATCTCCCAAGGAGGCATAACGGGTTCCGGTACCACCAAGTACTCTTATACAAAGTACTTCTTTTGCACCACTATTATCGGCAACTCTAAGTCTTGATTCTTGTTGTATCATTATTTAGCCTTTTCTATTATTTCTATTACTCTCCATCGCTTGTTTTTACTAAGCGGTCGAGTTTCCATTATTCTAACTACATCGTTAATTGCACACTCTTCCTTTTCGTCATGAGCCATAAATTTAGATGTGGCCTTAACAAATTTGTGGTACTTGGCGTGTTTCTTCTTACGCTCGATGGTAACAGTAACCGTTTTTTGCATTTTGTTACTGGCTACTATACCAATTATTTCTTTTCTGGAGTTTCTTTCCATTTTATTCTTCAATAGTTTTTAATTCGTTGCTGCGACGGTTAATCTCAGTTAAATATTTTGCAACCAATCGACGTGAAAACGTGATTTTTCCAGGGTTTTCAATCTGGGATACTGTATGACTGAATTTTAACTTTTGCAATTGTGCACGTTCCTCGCGCAAAACATTGTGAAGTTCCTTATTCGTCAATTCTTTTATTTTATCGTAATCCATAACAATTATTCTGCGTAACTTGGTTTAACTACGAAGCGAGTTGAAACGGGAAGCTTTTGCGCTGCAAGTCTCATTGCTTCTTGAGCCACTTCTTGTGGAACTCCTTCTACTTCAAAAATTATAGTTCCAGGCTTAATAACAGCCACCCAATATTCAGGGGCTCCTTTACCTTTTCCCATCCTTACTTCAGCTGGTTTCTTTGTGATAGGTTTGTCTGGAAAAATTCTGATCCATACTTTTCCTTCACGTTTCATAAAACGGTTTAAAGCTATACGGGCTGCTTCAATTTGACGTGACGTGATCCATTTAGGTTCCATTGATTTCAATCCGAAATCACCGAATTCTATTTGTGCTCCACGTGTGGCCAATCCTTTGACGCGTCCTTTTTGTTGTTTTCTAAATTTGGTACGTTTTGGTAATAACATCTCTTCTCGTTATTTTATATTGTTAAGCCTTATCGTTTCTTGGTCTTGTTCCACCTGCGCTTGGACCTCCTGTTCGAGGAGTTCTGCTCGTGTTTTCGCGTCTATCACCTCCACGGTTATCTCTTCCTCCTCCTGGACGACGTCGGTCTCTGTCTCCGCCTGGTCCACTCGGTCTACGATCTCCCCCTGTTGGGCCGGTTGGTGTGTTCATCGAAAGATCACGTTTTCCGTACACTTCACCTCTCATAATCCAAACCTTTACCCCAATTTTACCATAAACCGTTAAGGCTTCGGCTATATGATAATCAATATCGGCACGGAATGTATGCAAGGGTATTCTGCCTTCTTTGTATTGTTCAGAACGCGCCATCTCAGCACCATTCAATCGGCCCGAAAGCATTACTTTAATTCCCTCAGCTCCCATTCTCATGGTCGACGCTATGGTCATTTTTGTAGCACGCTTATACGAAACACGTCCTTCTATTTGCTGAGCAATAGACTCGGCAACTAAACGCGCTTCGGTTTCAGGACGCTTAATTTCAAAAATATTAATTTGAACATCCTTTTTGGTAAGCTTCTTGATTTCTTCTTTGATTTTATCAACTTCAGATCCACCTTTTCCAATTACAATACCCGGACGTGCAGTGTGAACTGTTATAATTATGCGCTTTAAAGTTCGCTCAATTACAATCTTTGATATTCCACCACGTTGAATACGTGCATGAAGGTACTTGCGGATTTTATAATCTTCGGCTAATTTTTCGCCAAAGTTTTTTCCACCGAACCAATTAG
>CANMPY010000032.1 GCA_947499775.1 Bacteroidota bacterium
ATAAAAAATGAATATCCGCAGTTGGGTGGAAATTATGAGGTTATACATCACACCCAACTTATTCAAGGCTTAATAGATACGGGTAGGTTAAAATTTGAGGGCGGCGCTTTTAAAGGTCAAAAAATAACATATCACGATTCATGCTACTTGGGCCGCGCTAATAATGAGTATATGGCTCCACGCAATATATTAGAAGCCCTGGATTCGGAATTGGTAGAAATGAAACGATGCCGTAAAAACGGATTGTGTTGTGGTGCCGGTGGCGCTCAGATGTTTAAAGAAGCCGAACATGGGACCAAAGAAATAAACATAGAGCGAAGTGAAGAAGCCCTCTCAACCGGCGCAACTATTATTGCCTCTAATTGCCCATTTTGTATGACCATGTTGACTGATGGCGTAAAACATGCAAACCGCGAAGACAATGTACAGGTACTTGATATTGCCGAATTGGTGGCACAGGCGAAGGAGTTGTAAGGGTTAAGATTGAGGTTGAGGTTAAGATTGAGGTTGAGGTTGAGATTGAGGTTAAAAATGCTGAATCTATACAACCAAAAATAAATTAAGTTTAAAGCATGAAAATGAAACCTACGATTATTAAAAGTGGATTAATCGGGATTTTGATTTTGATGGCTTGTTTAAACCTTTATAAATCCACCCCTTCGTATTCTCATCCTGATTCGCCTTATGACGCGCGCAATATTTTTTTAGCTGGCAAACTTTGGCTTAAAAATCAAAACCCCTATAATGATAGTTTATTAAAAGCAGAATGGAACAAGACAACTGCACTTTATTCAATTCAATCTACTAAGTCGCCGGGGTTTAGGGATTGTGGCATGATTTATCCGTTTTGGTCTATCCCACTGCTTTATCCATATTATGCAGCAACTTGGCCTATTTCAAAATTACTAATATGGATACTCAGTGCTTTATTTCTTTTATGTATTGCCTATTTTACACATAAATCATTTGCCAATAGCGGATTTAGTTTTGTCTTAATACTCCTGATTTTTTTGGCATTTAAATCGTCATTAGTCGCTGTAGCGCTCGGACAGCCTTTACTTATGAGTATGGCGGCTATTATGGCATCTTGGTATTTTTATACCAAAAACAAAGACGCCCTTTCTGGCTTATTATTAGGCATTGCAGCTGTAAAAATAACCTTGTGTGTTCCTTTCATTCTTTTATTTATTCTTAATAAAAAATGGAAGTTACTCGTGTATTCCTCTCTTATTCCAGCTCTTGGCGCTCTACTTTTTGTTACCCTAAGTGGGCAGTTTTATTTTACAGAAATGGCCCAGAACGTGGCCCAGCAAATGCAAATAAATTATGCCGGCCATACTATTACGGCAGTCAATACAAATCTTACCGAATTAGGAATCCTTCTTAATTATTTTGCACGAGTGCCTTACTCTTTTCTTTCTCTATTTAATCCAATCATGCTTATTTTAGGATCCCTTGGGTTAATGTGGTGTTACCATAAAAAGGGTTTTAATACACATGAATTTCTAGCCTTGCTTATACTATGGCATTTTTTATTCAGCTATCATTTACTATATGATGGTATTCTGTTAATTTTTTTAATTCCTGTATTTAAAAACCGTGTGACATTTAGTTGGGCTTGGATAATGTTCCTTTCCCCATTATTTTTACCATTAAATGGATTATTTAAATCAGCCAACTGGATTCATTTTCATTTACCTGTGACATTATTAACCCTATTTTTGTACTTACTTTATGACTGCAGTCGAAACCGTTCACTCCGAAACATTTAAGGACTTTAGCCCCAATTCAAAAGTTTGGATTTATACAGCCAATCGCAGCATAACTCAACTGGAGGCAGAGAGGATAAAACCGCTTATTAATGCGTTTACAAATGTTTGGACCGCTCACGACAAAGCCCTAAAAGCATGCGGAGACGTATTGTATAGTCGTTTTATAATTTTGGCGGTCGACGAATCACAAACCACTGCTAGCGGGTGTAGTATCGACAAGTCTACCCATTTTATCAAATCCATTGAAACCTTATTTTCATTAAATTTATTTAATAGACTTGAATTAATTTATCAACACCAAGAGATACAAAAATCTATAGCGCTTAAGGACATGGCACCTAAAATTGCTGATGGCGAAATTTCGATGAATACCTTAATTTACGATTCCACCCTAACACAATTAGGAAAATTGCAATCCGAATTTATTAAAGAAGCGGGCCAAAGCTGGCTGGTAAAATATATTAAATAAAGAATACAGCTATACGCTAGCTGCAACTTCTAACGATTCCATAATACTTTCAAAAAGTATTCTGCCATCGGTATTAAAAAGTAAGGTATCGGCACAACGCTCAGGGTGTGGCATCATGCCAAACACATTTTTAGAGGCATTACAAACTCCAGCAATATTGTGCATTGAGCCATTCAGGTTAGCCTTGTCAACTATCTCACCATTTTGATTACAGTAATAAAATAATACCTGATCATTGGCTATTATTTCGGCCATTGTATTATCATCGGCATAAAAACGTCCTTCGCCATGGGCAATAGGAATTTTTAATATATCCTCTTTATTAATCTTATGAGTTATTGGCAAATTGGTATTCGCTGGTTTTAAATACAGATTTTCGCATATAAATTGGCGATTAGTATTGCACAATAAAGCACCGGGCAACAATCCTGCTTCGCATAAAATTTGAAATCCATTACAAATTCCCATCACATAACCCCCACCTTTGGCAAATTCAGTTATTGATTGCATAATAGGGCTATAACGCGCTATAGCTCCGCTTCGTAAATAATCGCCGTATGAAAATCCTCCGGGTAAAAAAATAAAATCACACCCTTTCAAATCCGTGTTCTTATGCCAAAGCTCAACAACTTCAGCACCCTTTAAGTTTTGTAAAACACTGATTAAATCATGATCGCAATTGGATCCCGGAAAAATAACAACACCAAATTTCATGTATAATTTATTTCTATTTTTTTAAATTAATGCTAAATGGAATGCAGAGCATTTCATTCCTGCAAAATTAACGTAAAGCAATTATATAAACCCGACAGGTTTCGGAAACATTTAATTTACTCTTTTTGATCTTCTAAAGCCTCCCAATACTCTGCAGCCCTTCTGGTGTGTGGAATCACAATGGTTCCACCAACAATATTGGCGACGGCAAAAGTTTCAAATATTTCGGCCTTGGTCGCTCCATTTTCAAAACATTTACCTAAATGATATTTTATACAATCATCGCATCGTAAAACCATACTGGCTACCAAACCCAAAAGCTCCTTCGTTTTTACAGGCAAAGCGCCTTCGGCATACGTATTGGTATCTAGGTTAAATAGTCGTTTTAAAACTAAATTATCACCGGCCATTATCGCTTCGTTTCCTTTGGTGCGGCTTTCGTTGAATTCGTTTATCATTTTTTAGAGATTAGATTTTGAGTACAGAGATATGAGAAATGTGCTTTTTAGAGATTAGATTTTGAGTACAGAGATATGAGAAATGTGCTTTTTAGATATGAGATTTTGAGTACAGAGATATGTGCTTGTACGTAATTTTAAGTATTGTTCATTTTAAGAGCCTAGAACAATGAACTTAGCAACGTGTTACTCCTTAAAATATTTGGAATTAAATTTTCTATTCAATTGTTTTTGGGTATTGTCTAAATCAATAGGCCTGCCATCGATCCATGCCCTTGTAACTTTCGATGATTTCATATCTAATATATCGCCATCACTCACAATTAGTGTGGCACTTTTGCCCACTTCAAGTGTACCATATTTGTTACTTATTCCTAATATTTCGGCTGTGTTCTTGGTTACAGCCATTAAAGCCTGTTCTGTGGTAAGCCCATAGGCCACCGAGGTGCCCGCTTCAAAACAAAGATTACGCTGTTGCCATGCCGATACATCAGCCAAACAATAAAGCACACCCGAATCTTGAAGTATTTTGGGCATTTTATAAGGCAAATCAATATCATCTTCGGGCAATGAAGGTAAATTATGGGTTCTGATGAGTACCACAGCAATTTTATTCTCTCTTAAAAATTTAGTTACTAAATGGCTCTCATTTCCACCTACAATAACAGGCGTAATGCCATAGCGTTGCATAAACTGAACCGAGCTAATTATTTCCCTAGCACCGTCGGCATGAACAAAAACTTTCTTTTTCCCATTAAAAATTCCTCTAAATGACTCCAATTTCAAATTAACCTCCAAATTGCCACCGTTACAATACGATTTGGCATTGCTAAAAATTTCACTCATCGCATTTATGGCTTTATCTATTTGACCCTTATCTGCCTCGCTCGATTCGCCATTCCAACTATATTGCAAAGTCATTCGCGGCCAATTAATGTGCATGGCATCGTCTACCTTTATTGCAGCATCTTCCCAATTCCATGCATCCATTTGCACTACCGATGAATTTCCTGAAATAAAGCCTCCTGAAGGGGTTATTTGAGCCAAAAGTATTCCATTGCTTCGTAGGGTTGGAATTACTTTTGAATCTGTATTATAGGCAATAAGGCTTCGCACATTTGCATTATTTTGACCCACTTCATGATAATCGCGCGTGGACCGTATGGCGTCAACTTCATTTAATCCAACGGTTGTATTTGGGGCAATTAAACCTGCGTAAACATGTTTGGCTAATACAATTATATGATCGGGAAAATCTTTAACAGCATGGGAAGTATCAATTGCTGTTATTATTCCTTTATCAAATCGCAAGGAAGCGTTAGTATAAACTTTGCCATTGCCAATATGCAATGCCCCTGCCAAAATCCACACTGGGCTTTTTTCAATTGCAGATGGCGCCGGCACTTGAGCTTTGGCAAAATTGGAAATCAAAATTATTCCTATTATTATTTTTTTCATTCTATTTTTTATTTACATCCATCAAATAAATTTAATGGCAATGG
Source organism: Bacteroidota bacterium (assembly GCA_947499775.1). Classification (GTDB taxonomy): domain Bacteria; phylum Bacteroidota; class Bacteroidia; order NS11-12g; family UBA9320; genus JABWCE01. The sequence goes on from CANMPY010000032.1 coordinate 4,916, forward strand.
AGGGTTAAACATTTTAAAATTGACACCTATTAAAATTAATCTTCGCAATGGTATTCTGGTTCAATAGTTTTACCTGCTTTCCGCGTGGCCTCACCTTTCTTTTTTGCTTTAATCATATCGTCAATTATCCTCTGACGTTCCTTGCTTATATCAAGCCGTTTTTTTAAATCTTCTTGTCTATCAAAATAAATTTTTCCATCAATCCATGTGGTTTGCGGTTTCGAATAATTGCTTAAGGGCTGTCCATCCCAAAGCACCAAATCGGCATCCATTCCAATAGAGATACGTCCTACTTTGTTATCAATATGAAGCATTTTTGCTGGATTAATGGTAACCATATTCAAGGCGTCAATTTCTGCTACTCCGCTATACATTATTGCTTTTGCCGCCTCTTGATTTAACCGACGTCCCATTTCGGCATCGTCGCTGTTAATGCCCGTTAAAATACCCACTTTTTGCATTATTCCTGGATTATAGGGTATAGCATCAACCACCTCGTATTTATAACCCCACCAATCTGAAAACGTGCTTGCGGCAACCCCGTGTTTCTTCATTTTATCAGCCACTTTATACCCCTCTAAAATATGGGTAAAGGTGTTTACTTTAAATCCTAAGCTATCGGCCAAATGCATAAGCATATTAATTTCGGACTGCACATAGGAATGACAAGTTATGAAACGTTTGGCATTTAGTATTTCCAATAAAGCTTCTAATTCCAAATCAGTTCGATATCCTGGTGTTTTTTTAAGTTCACCATAGGCTTTAGCTCTCGTAAATCCATCTTGAAATACCTGTTCAACTCCCATTCGAGTTTGAGGAAATCGCACGGTATTATAATCGCCCCAATTGCTCTGTTTTACATTTTCGCCCAAGGCAAATTTTATAAACCGATGATCGTTAGGAAATTTTAATTTTTCGGACGCTTCTCCATATTTTAATTTTATCAAGGCTGTTTGTCCACCTATGGCATTTGCCGAACCGTGAAGCAAATGCGAAGTGGTAACACCCCCAGCAACTTGGCGATAAATATTCACATCTTTAGCATTAACAACATCTTCAATCCGCACTTCACTGGTAATGGATTGTGTTCCTTCATTTACTCCTTTTGAAATGGCAATATGACTGTGCTCGTCTATAATCCCGGGGGTAAGATGCATTCCGGTTCCATCAATTTTTACGCCGCCACTATTTACAAGTGATTTACCCACAGCACTTATTTTTCCATCTTTTATCAATACGTCGGTATTTTCTAATTTACCATCATTTCCACAAGTCCATACCGTTGCATTTGCTATTAAATACGATTGATTCGAAGGCATATTATATTGCCACGGCATAGAATAGCGTGGAATTAAAACCTCATTTTTTTTCTTTACCGAATCCTTGATTCCATCCTCCGGACCGGCATATATGGCCAATAATGTTATTGGATTACCGAGCGAATCGGTTGAAATCAACGTTATATTATTCGCAGATTTATACCCAGTGCCAGTAGAATATTTACCATTTTTTAAGGTAAGTTGATATGAAATAAATCCATTTTTCAAACTTAATTTAATCTCGCCCTTTGTTTTTGGCTGTAATTCAGCCTTTGGCTGCCAAGGTTTGCCATTAATGTTTATTGTATAACTTGAATCGCCGAAAGCCAACTTATATTTTCCCGAATAATTGGCACTTTGCCAATCCACATTTATATTTTGTTTACCTAATACCCAATTTTCTAAAATGCTCGACCCTTCTTTGAACACATTGCCATCAGTAATAATAAAATTTGCAAATTTTCCAACATCTAAGGTGCCACAAAGCGATTCCATTTTTAATACCTTGGCCGGATTGGTGGTAAGTGCCTTTAAAGCATATTCCTCTGGCAGGCCATTACCTATTGATTTATATAAATTGCTCCAAAATTTATCGCGCTTTTTCATTCCCCCTAAAGTCATAGAAAACTCTATTCCTTTATTGTATAAAATAACAGGATTAAAGGGAGCCATTTCCCAATGTTTTAACTCGGTGAGGCTAATTAATCGCGCATCCAAGGGGTCTTCAACATCAAAAGCTTCAGGAAAATTAAGGGGTAACATGATGTGCGCATTGCTGCGTTTTACCTCATCGATAAACTGATACTCGTCGCCACTGCCCTTAATCGTATATTGAATACCGAATTCGTCGCCAATTTTATCAGCTCTAAACAAATCTTGTACATCACCCGATTCAAAAAAATGCGGCATACTATTGTTTATATTATATTCTTTTAACGAAAGGTTTATTTCATTTGATTTGGCCACCATAGCCCACTTTGCATCGTAATAAAACTGACGAAGCAGTGCGATGCTTCCCATTAAACTTGATGGGTAATCCTGGTTGGATGTGCCTTTATTAAATGAAAAATAATTTCCAAAGCTTGAGTTAAGGATCATTTTTTGTTCCGAGTCGTCCCCTAAGGCTACAATCAATCCCGTACCACGTGCTATTCCATTTTGCTGATGGCTCAAGGCAATTCCAAATCCCAAATCGCGCATGGATTTGGCCTCCTCTTTTTGAACTGCAAATCCCTCTGAGGCTCTCAATTCGGGATGAATAGCTTCGTTCCAATACCACGCCCCCCTTTTGGAGCTTAAAAACTGTGGACCACGTTCATTTTGTTTGTGTTGCGCTTTCGAAACCCCGTATTCCGACCATAAATCAATAAAGGAAGAATAAATCCATTTGCCATTTAAGTCTATAATTTTTGCTCCTTTTGGAATGGTAATATTCGACCCCACAGCGGTTATTTTTCCGTTCTGAATAATTAAAGTAGCGTTTATAATTTTGGTTTGAGGATCCTTTATTAACGTACACTTGATAAAGGCAGTTATGCCTTCGAAATTATCAACTACTCCATTTTGCGGAACTCCAATTTGAGCCCAAACTGAAATGCCAGAAATGAGTAAAAAAAGCGTAAGAATTTTTTTAATGAAATACATGATTATTGTTAATGACCTAATATTATTTTTTTGCAAAAACTATCCCTTGTGCTTTAAGAATTGAATTAACCTTTATAGCGTAATAGCCTAAATAAACAAAACAGCCTACCCCAACTAAATAGCTCCACTGTATGCCTAATAAATTATCTTCGGCCAATACACCTTGTAGCAAACTGATAAATCCGCCACCCATAATCATCATAATCAAAAAACTTGACCCCTGATTGGTATGTTTGCCAAGCCCTGAAATGGCTAGGGTAAAAATACAGGGCCATAGGGTACTGCAAAACAAGCCCACACTTATAAATGCGTATACACTTACCATGCCCGATGCAAGCATTCCGATGGCTAAAGCTATAATTCCCATCACCGAAAAAATTAATAATTGGCGTGCTGGATTTCCTTTACTGGCTATATCGGCTCCTATTAAGGCTAGAATAACAAACGCATAAATATAAAAAGGCGTTAAGTCGTGATTTGCAATTTTATTAACCATCAAGAAAACACCAAAAGCAATATAGGGCATTAAAAAATTCATGATGGTTTTAAATCCACCTTTAATGTTAAATGCTCCAACCGAAGATGTCCATCGCCCAATCATTAAACTGGCCCAAAACAATGAAATATAAGGAGCTACCCGATCGGCTGTCATCCCTACTTCTTGTTTCATAAACTCCGATAAATTACCAGCAGTTGAAACCTCAACCCCAACATATAAAAATATGGCAATCATCCCTAACACAAGTTGGGGATATTTAAGGGCACTAGCACGCTCGGTTAAAGGCAATTTATTTTCTTGATCGGTAGTCGTTTCTTCTACTACCATTTTATTGGGAATAGACGAAAATTTAAAAATTAGGGCAAATATTAAAAATGCAGCTCCAAGTATTAAGTAAGGTATTTTAATGCTTTCGATGCTTGCTACCGATTTGGCACCGGTTGCTATAGAACCAAAAATGGCAAAACTTACCAAAAGCGGCCCTATAGTTGTGCCTACATTATTTACACCTCCCGCTAAACTTAGCCTTTGTGAACCTTTTGATGGATCGCCCATCATAATTGTTAATGGATTTGCAGCGGTTTGCTGCAACGAAAACCCAAGACCAACAATAAACAGTCCACTTATCATTAAAGGGAAAGAAGCGGTTTCGGCCGCAGGATAAAACAAGAGTGTGCCAATAGCTGATATAACCAAACCAAGGGCTATTCCATTCTTATAGCCTAAACGGTTGAGAATATCGCCACCCGATGATTTTGAAATTAAATAATAAATAACCGACCCTACCGTATAGGCTACATAAAATGCGAACGATATCATTTGTGACTGCCATTGCAGTAAATTTAATTTTTCTTTAAATACTGGGATAAGAATATCGTTGCTTGCTGCAACAAATCCCCAGAAAAAAAAGACAGAAACAATGGTTAATAGAGCAGTATTCGATTGCGTTGATTGGCTTTTTACTTTTGACATAAGCTGTGATTGCTAATGGACAAAGATATTTATTTAGATGAAATAAAAAATGGGCGTAATTGATTTTCAAATATCACTCATGTAGGTTTCAACTCTTTGCAATATTATGCACCTTTGCGCATTCATTTGAAAACCCAAAAACAACTTAATTACGCCTTTTGGTTAATGCCGCTATTGGTATATTTAACCGCATTTGGATGTGCACAGTTAATAGCCTTGGCTGGCAATTGCCATGGGTGGTGGGAAGTATGTTGGTCGCGCTGTGATTCGGGATTGTATATCGAAATTTCAAAAATTGGCCATACCCTTATCCCTTGTGGTGATTATAATGGATACGCCGAGAATTCGGGTAAGTGGTGTGGTAATGCAGGTTGGGCCCCTTTTTATCCTCTATTAATTTACGTGTTTCATTTTATTTCTGGTATTCCATCAAACGTATGCGGGATACTGCTTTCCCATATTTTTTTTATCACTTTTTTGTATATTGTAGCTTATACCAACTCTTTCAATTCCTTTAAACTTTCCAATATACTTACATTATTTCTATGCGCACTTTGCCCCGGAGGTATTTATCTGTTTAGCCTGTTTCCTCTCTCCTTACTGGTTCTTTTAATAAGTATTATTTTTTGGTGTATTAAAACCAATAAACCTCGCTATGCTATAGTACCAGCATTTCTCACCGCCCTTACCTATAGCTCGGCCATTATTATTTTCTTTTGCTTTGGCCTATACTTCCTCTATTTATTTTTTACCAACCGAACTCATAAAAAATTCAATATGCTTTATTTAGAATTGCGGCATCAGTGGAATACCAAAAGTGCTTCCCGTTCTATTTTTATGTGCATTTTAATTCCAGGTCTATTCGGAATGTTTACGTTATATGTTTACGATTGGCTTGTAACCGGACATTGGAATGCTATGTATATGGTGCAAAACAAGTATGGGCATTTACTCTACAGTCCATTTAAAAATTTAGGTGCCCATTTTCGGCTTTTTCAGGCTCATTTAGGCACGCCCGAAGCTTGGATTGATTTTCATAATATTTTCTTCTTCTTTACAGTTCCAGTTTTGGTTTTTATTTTAAAAGGAATTAAAAATCCATTAACCCCAATGCTCATTATTTACACCTTAGTTATGTGGTACATTCCATATAGTATAGGTGCTAATGTGTCATTAAACCGAAGCATTTTGCTACTCTCTCCGGTTTTGGCTTTTATAAACCCATTGCGCAATATTTATAAGATTATGCTCCTTTTGGTGGCTTGTATTTTTTATTATGCAATGGGTATTTTATTTATTCTTAGCAAACTCCCTTAAATCTTATTAATTTTATTGTATTTAACGGATTAAATCCTATTTTTGCAGCCCTGTTAAAAAAGTGTGGATTCTTTAGCAAACTATAGCATAGAATTTGTAAAACTAA
>CANMPY010000033.1 GCA_947499775.1 Bacteroidota bacterium
GAGCCACCCGTTGGACAAGGTATACATGGTCTTACAACGCACAAGGTTTTTTCCACCAATACATCGCTGCATTGGGCGTGGGCTTTTACTCCGCGTTTTCATCTTTTCTCTCGCCTAAGGCGAGAGTAGTTATTTTCTGTAACACTTTCTGTTTTCGGATCTTATCTCGAAACCTTTCATTTCTAAAAGTGTGCTGCTCTGTGTTGCCCGGACTTTCCTCTCCTAATTGTGCTTAAACACAACCAAAAGCGACAGGCTAGTTTGCATAGCAAAATTATAAATAAATGTATAATAAAAAAGACAAATAAAAATTATTTATAGCCCCATCTTAACATCAAGCCTTATAAATTGCTAAGAAAGCTTTTTAATACACCATTGTTTGGTTCCTTTTGCAAAATACGACTTGCCATTTCTTTGGCTTTAACGGCATTTCCCGTTGTATTATAATAATCAAAAAGATTTTTTAGTACTGGCAGAAAATCAGGATTCACACTAAGGCAGCGCTTATAATATGCAATGGCTTTGGGGAGTTCACCTACTTTAAAATAACGATACCCCAAACTATTTAAAGCATTAGTATGATTTGCATTTAATTGTATAACCGATTTAAGTATTTGCTCCTCCTCAAAAAACTTATCTAAATTATGCTTAGCAATGCTCAATTTATATAAAAATTCAAAATTAGTAGGGCTTAAATTAATGGCGAGCTCTAAGAATTTTTCGGCCAGGGCCCATTGATTAATATTTAGATAGGACTGCCCAATTCGGTATAAATCCCAAGCCTCCATATTTTTCAGATTTCCCTTTTTCGAAAATTTTATAACCTTGTTATGCTCACCTTTCAAATACCAATAATGAATTTCTAGAGGAATATTAACTTTCTTATCCAATAGCTTTCTCGCTTCATTTAAAAACAAAACCTTTGGATCAAATTTTTCATAATAACTCAAATAAGCTTTAATGGTCGTTTCACGGGTTGGGTTATCATTATTAATACAATACAACCCTTTAAGTTGCCCCGACACTGCATCTAGTTTTTTGACAGGCTTTCGTATATAATGGTCGTGAATACTCACATGAGGTATATCTTCTGTTCCGCTTTTGGGCATATGACAGGTCACACAATTGTCTGCCTTTTTTTCTCTCAATTTCATGTCGGCCGAACAAGCATCCTTTTTTGCATGACACGATTTACACGCTGCATTAAAACGTTCGACACCTGTAACTTTAACCGAAATATGTGGATTATGACACGATATACAAGTTAGATTTAATGATTCTGAATTTTTATTTGACTTAATAAAACAAGCACTAAGCTGTAACCTCTGGGCGTGTGAAGCCATTATCATACTTGCTCCCATGTTCTCATATTTTGGCATAAACACTGAGTAGTAATCGGAAAGCTTCATTCCAGGTTTAAATTGTGTAAAATGCTTGCCTTTTTCTAACACGGCGTTGCCTTGTAAATGACAACGTTGACAAAGGTCAACTTGCTTTTGCCAGCTTAATTTTGATGGGTTTACAATTGTGCGATCTACCCCCTCCTTCGATTTGATGGTTTTTCCTTTCAATCTTAAATTAACATGAAGTTCGCCTGGTCCATGACATCGCTCGCAATCAATTCCCAAACCCACTTTAGTAAACTTATTGTCGCTTTTATCTTCCACTTTAGGCATTGAATTATGGCAACTCATGCACTCCTCATCTATTATTCGGGTAAATCGTGAATTTCGACCATGCTGAAAACCTGGCGGAAGCCCCCAATGCTTTTGTTGAGAATACCACGTAAAAGGGGCTTGAAATATAAACCCATTGCGTTCTATTAAGTGCGAATTGGTATGTTGCCCCGAACCAATTATATAATCTATTTTCTCAATTCGTTGATGCAGAGTGTCGGTTCCTAGAAGCCGATATTCTTTAATAAAAAGTTCCGAATTAACCCAATACGGGTGATAGTATAAATCGTTTATTGTATCATAAATTACATGATTACCCAAAAAATCGGCTGCACTTTTTTTAGGCGTTGCCCTATTAAAAGAACTACCCATACCGGTATGAAGAAACGATTTTGCAATATCCTCATGACACGATGCACAAGTAGACAAGCCCACATAATCAACAGTATCGCTATGATTTAAATAAAAAAAATCTTCTTCAACTGGATGTTTGGTTCGAAACATCAAAATAGAAAGCAACCCTATACCTAAACCAAATAATCCAATGATTAAAAGTCGTGGGGAGCTTACTAATTTACTACACATTGTAACCTAAAACCATTTTAAATAGTTGAATTGACCAGAAGTCGGTCAAAAATACAAAAATAGGAAGGGTTTAAACGGCTTAATTTTTAATAAATCGAGAAGAATAAACTTCTCCGTCTGCTTTTATTCTCAAAAAGTATACCCCGTTTGATAAGGCCGATATATCAATTATTTTGGATTGTGGCGCATTATTTACTTCAATCTGTTTGCCAGTTAATTCCACAATTTCATATGCATCTAATTTCTGAACATCAAGGGTTAATAAATTGGAAGAAGGATTAGGATATACATTTACTTTTCTTGAGTTCAGTTTAGTAACTGATTCAGCATAAAACATGAAATTACCTAAACAAAAATAGTCTGGTGTATTCATCCCGAAAGTTCCATTATCGGTAGATACTAATTGAAACTCCATTCTGACAATTGGGGTATTAAAAGCCGACTCAATTTGTGTCCATTTATTTTGAATGTATTTTGGGTCTTTCCGAAAGTCGGCTAAAAGCATTTCATCGTCCTGGTTTCCAATGGTATCAACAGCCTTATTATTTGCATCATACCCAATAATATAGAGTTTAAAATAATCAGGATCGGTGCCCAAAATTCCACCAAATTTTTTGCTAAAGGCATCTCCATATTTCATGGATTTATACGGATAGGTGCTATTGGTGTATGACATTTTAAGCCAAACCTTCCATCCCTTTTCAGCATATGGCATTCTAATTACACTTCGGCCATACGATACAGCATAAGCACTATCATTGGCTACAATAGATTTGCCTGGTATAGCTGTGTATTGCGATTCAAATCCTGTTTTTGATGTATCAATGCTTTTGCTAACAGCCCAACCGCTCCAAGCATCCCAATTGGTATTATAGTAATTTTCGAAATACAAGCCATCCAACAAAAAGCCGCCACTTGTATCTGACTGTCCATTCCAAACCGGTCCATTTCTAAAAAAATCAGATTTATTAAAATTGAAGGGTTTAAATACATAGCGGTAATTATTTGGACTCTGGGCGTTAAAATCATCAAGTGCCAAATAGGTGGGGGTGTTTATGCCAAATGATCCAACATCGCTCGATTCAAAATCGATTACCAAGCTATCGGTTGATTTAAAGCTAGATAGATCAACCCATTTCCAACTATTAAGGATATAATCTTTTGAATTATCGTCGTTTTGAAAATCGGCAAGATAAAACCGAATAGAATCTGTTTTTACACCAGCTGAATAATTGGTTACTTTTATTCTATACCAATCTTTATCATTGCCCGATGTTCCACCAAACTTTTTAGAAAACGCAGATCCATCTTTTATCGTTCGGTAGGTATAGGTGGTATTTGTAACATAAAAACCAGTAAGGTCCATACGTTTTTCAGGAATTATTGTACCTCCTAAATAACAAACCGCATAAGTTTTTGTCCCATTAATTCCACTTCCTGTAATACTGCTAAATTCGTTGGTATAACTGTTGGTTACGGTATCGGTAGTGTTGGATACCGCTATTCCCGACCACGATTTCCATGCGCTATCATAGGCATTTCTATAATAAAAATGGGCATTCCAAAAACCTCCCTTTAAATCATCGCCATTATAACGCCCATTGCTTAACGGAATAACTTCGAAAGTAGAAACATTAGTACGCATTTCGGTTTGGGCATGAGTAAAGAAACTCAAGGCCAACAAACACATTAGGATAAAATTTGATTTATACATTTTTTTTTTAATAGTTTTAAGTTCGGCGCTCTATGTTTTTCAAAGCTCTAAATTCTTAATGCTATGTACTATGTTTTTACCTCCAAGGCCATAGAACTTATTACTAAGAATATAGATCTAAAAACTTTCGACAATCAACAAAAAAAGACTAATAAATACGTATCAGACTTTTTTGACTCTTGTTCCCGAAAGCCTTAAAAAAAAATAGTGATGTTGGTAGGTTTTCTGACTTACTCCTGTTTTTTAATGCCTTCCCATTCGCCTGAGGCGCTCAGTGGCTTATCTTTAAAAAACATTGTTAGAGCTTACAGCATCGGGCAATGTCCCGGATTTTCACCGGATTCCCTTTTAATCTCGCCAACGGCAAGACCCAAAATCAATTGCAAAAATAAGTAAATGCGTTGAGTTTATTTAATATATTATTTACATAGGGATAAGTTGTGTAATTCGAGTTCCTCACTTTTTTGTATTTTTGCCAAAACTACCAACATCCTTGACGGCTATAACAAACCCAGCAATCCTCTTACTCGAAGACGGCACTAAATTTAATGGCAAAGCCATTGGAAAAATAGGAACTTCAACCGGCGAAATCTGTTTTAATACAGGAATGACTGGATATCAAGAAGTGTTTACCGACCCATCCTATTTTGGGCAAATCCTTTTAGCTACCAACGACCATATAGGAAATTACGGTGTAAAAAAAGAAGAAGTAGAATCTGATTCCATAAAAATTTCTGGACTTATTTGTAAAAACTTTGCTAATTATCATTCACGAGCCGAAGCAGACAAAAGCTTGAATGATTATTTTATTGAGGGCAATTTGGTTGGTATTTCTGATGTAGACACACGTCAAATTGTTAGATATGTGAGAAATAAAGGTGCGATGAACTGCATTATTTCGAGTGAAATATTAGATGAAGTTGAATTAAAGGCCATATTAAATAAAGTGCCTTCAATGAACGGGCTGGAATTAGCCTCAAAAGTATCCACTCTTAAATCTTATTTTTATGGCAACGCGGATGCAAAATACAAAATAGCTGTTTTAGATTTAGGCGTAAAAACAAATATATTAAAATGCTTTGCCCAGCGGGATTGTTATTTGCAAATATTTCCAAGTCATTCATCTTATGAGACCATGAAAAAATGGAATCCTGATGGATTTTTTATCTCCAACGGACCAGGCGATCCTGCTCCCATGGATTATGCTATAAAAACTGTAAAAGACTTATTGGCTGCGGATCAAAAAATATTCGGAATTTGTTTAGGATTGCAAATTATAGCTGAAGCTGTGGGTATGAAAACCTTCAAAATGCATAATGGCCATAGAGGTTTAAACCATCCTGTAAAAAACCTCATTACAGGGCGTAGCGAAATAACGTCTCAAAATCATGGTTTTGCTGTAGACCCAAATGGGCCAGGAATTGAAAACGTAGAAATAACCCATATAAATTTAAACGACAATACAATCGAAGGAATTCGTATAAAAGGGAAACAAGCCTTTGCGGTACAATATCATCCAGAAAGCAGTCCAGGACCACATGATTCACGCTATTTATTTGATGATTTTATTAAAGTTCTAGAGGCTAAGTGATAGCTGCCTAGTTGAATATGCCAGGTACAATACCCTTAGGAATAAAACGAGAACAGTAGATATAAAATCGATAAAAAAATCAAAAGTTAGAACTTTAAAAAGAATGCCAATTATAAAAAACGTATTTGCCCGCCAAATTTTAGATTCTCGTGGCAACCCAACTGTAGAAGCCGAAGTAGTTACCAATAATGGAATTATGGGCCGAGCCGCTGTTCCATCAGGAGCATCCACCGGCGTGCATGAAGCCATGGAAATACGCGATAACGACCCCAGCATATACATGGGCAAGGGCGTACTTAAAGCAGTAAATAATATTCTTACAACCATAAAGGATTCCATAATAGGTGATTCAATATTCGATCAAAAGGCCATCGACAACAAGCTCATTAAATTAGATGGTACCGAAAATAAAAGTGTATTAGGAGCCAATGCAATGCTTGCCGTTTCGCTTGCAGTAGCTAGAGCTGCAGCAAAAGAAACCCGTCAGCCCTTGTATAGATATATTGGAGGAGCCGATGCCAAAACATTACCTATTCCATTAATGAACATTTTAAATGGTGGAAGCCATGCCGACAATAGCATAGATTTTCAAGAATTTATGATTGTGCCAGTTAATGCATCTAGCTTTTCGGAATCGCTGCGCATGGGTGTTGAGGTATTTCATCACCTTAAAGGTGTATTAAAATCGAAAGGATATAGCACCAATGTAGGCGATGAAGGTGGATTTGCACCAAATATTAAATCGAATGAGGAAGCGATTGAAACTGTATTACTAGCCATTGAAAAAGCAGGCTACAGGCCCGGTGAAGATATTTATATTGCCATGGATGCCGCTGTAAGTGAAATGTACAATACCCAAACAGGTCTTTATACGTTTCATAAATCAGATAATCGCAGCATGAATTCGGCCGAGTTAGTAAATTATTGGTCCGAATGGACCGCCAAATACCCAATTTTATCCATCGAAGATGGCTTGGCAGAAGATGATTGGAATGGTTGGAAATTATTAACTCAAGCCATTGGAGATAAAGTACAATTAGTAGGCGACGACTTATTTGTTACAAACGTTAAGCGCTTGCAAATGGGAATAGATCAGAAGGTAGCCAATTCTATTTTAGTAAAAGTAAACCAAATAGGAACCTTAACCGAAACCATTGATACTGTAAATTTAGCAACAACAAATGGGTATAGCAATATAATGAGTCACCGTAGTGGAGAAACAGAAGACACAACAATTTCTGATTTGGCTGTTGCCTTAAATTCAGGGCAAATAAAAACAGGCTCGGCATCTCGTACCGACCGAATTGCAAAATACAATCAGCTTATTCGAATTGAAGAAGAACTTGGCGATTTGGCAATTTTTCCTGGAAAAAACTTTAAATACAACCGCTCCTTATAAGCGTTTTACACTACGAGGAAGGATTTAGAATCATAAAGAAACAAATGCCAACATCAAATTCCACAACTCCTCCAAGTTTCGAAACCATACTATCTCCTGCCCTATTACCGCTTTATAACTTACAAGGAAAAACCGTTGTAATAATTGATATATTAAGAGCCACAAGCTCCATTTGTGTTGGGTTTCATTCTGGGGTAACCCTGTTTCACCCAGTAGCACATCCCGAACAAGCAACCGCTTTAGAAAACGAAGGTTTTATTGGCGCAGCCGAACGCAATGGCCAAAAACTAAATGGTTTTATGCTGGGCAATTCACCTTTCGATTACTTAAGCAATAATTTACAAGATAAGAAAGTAGCTATTACTACAACAAATGGAACACGCTGCTTGCATCTTAGTTATGAAGCCGACGAAATAATTATTGGTTCCTTTCTTAATTTAAATGCAGTGGTAAACCATTGTAAAAATACAAAGCGCGATGTGATTGCATTTTGTGCAGGATGGAAAGATAAGTTTAATCTTGAAGATACCTTATTTGCAGGAGCATTAGCCAAAAGGCTAAGTTCTGATTTTGTTATTGAATGCGACTCTACTTTGGCAGCTATTGATTTATACAATACAGCTAAGGACGATCTTGCTGGCTATATCAAAAAAGCCTCTCATGCTCAGCGATTTGAAAGGCTTGGCCTCGAACACGATATAGATTTTTGTATGCAAAATTCAATTTATGATTTTGTTCCAAAAATGGTTGGGGATAATTTGGTGCTTAGCTAACCAATCCCTGAAAATTCAGAATATTAATCTTCCGATGCTTTACCAGCCGTAACCGCTTTTGGCTTTATACCTTCCATCAACTTCATGAGGTCGGTTTGTTGTATGAATCCGCCGCGAATTGTATTGGCAAACACAATAATACATTTGTCTTTGTTTTTCCAACGAACAAAGTAAGCTTTATAGCCCTGCCACCATCCATTGTGATAAATTATAGTATCGTGATTATCGTAATACCGTATACGCCAACCATACCCATAATAATCTTTTGTTGGCCTACACGGTGTATGTGGCGTGCACGCATTATCTAAGGTTTTAGGCGAAATTAAAAGATTAGTTCTAAGCGCTTGGTCAAATTTTAACATGTCAAAAACCGTTGTATAAACCCCTTTGTCGCCCATTGTACCGTTCTGATAATTATAAGGGAAAATACTATACGGCCCATTATGCCCTTGAACATCCTCATTATTTAAAGCCATTTTTGGGGTAAATACATATGAATCGTTCATCCCAATTACATTAAAAACTGAATCTTTCATATAGCGATCAAATGGCACTTGCGATAGCTCCTCTACAATTAATGCCAATAGCACATAATTGGTATTGCTATATTTATAGCGCGATTCAGGCTTAAAGTCTAACTTTGGCCTGTACCGCTTCAACATCCAAAGCACCTCTTTATTGGTTAAATGTTTGTATTTTGTTTTGCAATACTTATCGGCAAAATACATATAATTAGGAATGCCACTTTTATGAGACAATAACTGTGCTACGGTAATTTGCATATAAGGAAACCCGTCTAAAATCTTATAAACTAAGGTATTGTAATTTAACTTTTTTTGATCAATTAAACTCAAAACAGCATATGCCGTTAAGGTTTTAGAAACAGAAGCAATTTGAAAATTCATTTTTGGCGACAACTTAGTATGCAGCTTCCCATTGGCATACCCATAACTATTGGCAAAATATTTTCCGCTATCGTAAAATAATACCGCTCCTGAAAACTGCCCAGAATTATACCTGTTTTTAAAAAAATCATTTATAAGCTTAGCCTTTTCACCGTTAAAACTCGAATCAAATTCATAAACCGGCGGGGTATTTGGTTTGTTATAAGCGTGCGATCTGCTCGAATCGGAATTGGTATTTGAGCAATATATACCCGATACCAAAACCAACATCGCGATGAAAAATTTATTTAAATGCTTCAATAGGTAATTTCAAAAATAAGATAGCGCAAAGAACGTTCTATTTCATTTTTATTTATTATCCCTTAACATTTACATTACCCCAAATTACTAACAGTTGTATGAATTATTGGATTGTATTTTTTTTATCCCAATTTTCAATCGTCAAATACAATTAATTCAATTTATTTTAAACATAATAAAATCGTTCTTTAAATTAAAGAAATTGTAAACTTGCAATGTGAATTTTCGTGTTCTATTCAGAGGTTTTGCACTTGTCATAGTCTTAAATGTGGGTTATAATGGCATGGCACAATCTACATATCGAATATATTTTAAAGATAAGGCAAGAGCAGAATACAATCCATACGCTTATCTGCATCCAAAAGCCATTGAACGCAGGATTCTAAACCAAATTGACTTATGCGATTCGAGCGATTTTCCTGTAAACCAAAGCTACATAACTACCCTATCTAAATATTGCGATACCATTAAAGGATTAAGCCGGTGGATGAATATGATGGTGGTAAACGCCTCCGAAACCAACATTCAGGCTATTCGTCAATTTAGCTTTGTAAGCCACATCGAAGCTGTCGAAAATAAATACATTTCGAGCCTATGCCAAACAAAACAACCAATTAGTTTTGACACAACACTTACCAAAAATCAAATACAGCTCTTGGCATCCCAATTGGACCGAATGAATGTAAATCAGCTAAACGCGAATCATTTAAATGGCCATGGAATTACAATTGCCATTATTGATGCGGGGTTTAAATATGTGGATAGCAATCCTGCTTTTAATCATATCCGACAACGAAATGGGATTGTAGATACCTATGATTTTGTAAAAAAACAGAAAAATATTAACAGTGGGATGACGCATGGCTCTTACGTTTTTTCATGCTTGGGTGGGCAAATAGGCAATTTACAGCTTGGCCTTGCAACTGGTGCTGAATTTTTATTGGCACGAACCGAAGGCAATACCGAAAAATTTATTGAAGAAGAATATTGGTTAATGGCTGCCGAATGGGCCGATAAAAATGGAGCCGATATAATCAATAGCTCCTTAGGCTACACGTACCAACGCTACATGCCTGAAAATATGGATGGGAAAAGTACGTTTGTGAGCAAAGCAGCCCAATTGGCTGTAGACAAGGGGATTTTAGTTATATGTTCGGCAGGAAATGAAGGCATTAGCACATGGAAAAAGATTACCGCACCCGGCGATGCTAAAGGGGTATTAACCGTAGGGGGCATCAGCCCATATACCGGAATCCACAGCTCTTTTAGCTCCTTTGGCCCATCGTATGACAAACGGCTCAAACCAGAAGTATGTGCCTATAGCACAACAGTAGTTTCTGGGCATAACGGATTTAGTATTGTAGAAGGAACTTCATTTTCTGCTCCAATAGTCGCTGGTTTTGCAGCGTGTATCAAACAACGGTATCCTAACTTAAAAAACGCTGAAGTAAAAGAACTGATTTGCCGTTCGGCCGATATGTGGCCTTATTATGATTACGCTCATGGATATGGAGTTCCGCAGCCCTATTTTTTGCATAAAGACACCCTTGAAAATATACCAACACTCTCGATTTTCGAAGATAAATTTGATATAACCCTGTATCCAATAGAATGGGATAGCACGTTAAAAAGAACATCTCAAATAAAAAAAATTGAGCCAAGATATAAGTTTGCTAATGATACTGTTATTGATGAAATAGGCCAGGTAAAAAAAACAAAAACCAATCCGTTTTTTACTGCCGTTCCAGATTACTTATTCTATCACATTAAAAACAAAAAAGGCTATATCGATAAATATTATGTTATGGATTTGAAGGATAAAAAAAAT
>CANMPY010000034.1 GCA_947499775.1 Bacteroidota bacterium
TGAAGTGCGCCTTGCCGTGCAGCTCCATCTCCAAAATAACAAACACATAAATTTTTAGTACCTAAGTATTGTTCGGCTAAGGCTATACCAGCACCTAGGGGTATTTGCCCCCCAACTATCCCATGACCTCCATAGAAGTTATGCTCTTTGCTGAACATGTGCATGCTTCCACCTTTCCCGCCACTGCATCCTGTAACCTTACCAAACAATTCGGCCATAACCTGGTTAGCACTAATGCCACAAGCTAGGGCATGTGCATGGTCACGGTAGGCTGTTATTAGGCTATCGTCTTTAGTTATAGCGCTCATTGTGCCAGCCACTACAGCTTCTTGCCCAATGTATAAATGACAGAAGCCACGGATTTTTTGTTGCCCATAAAGTTGGGCACACTTCTCCTCGAACTTCCGCATCAGCGTCATTTCTTCAAACCATTTTATATAGGTTTCTTTACTAAAGGTTAATTTTGCCATTAATTAATTTAAGCAAGCCGCAAAAATATACATTTAACTAAAATTTGTCCATTGTTTTTAAAAAACATTTTCATAAGCCAATATAAAAGTCACACATCAGCTGTAATGCAGTTGCATCAAGGGGTAAATTGTATTGTGGGTAGTAACGGTGTAGGTAAAACCAACCTTTTAGATGCAGTTTACTGTTTGCTTAACGGCAAAAGCTACTTCCAAATGACAGATGCATTGTGTATAATGCAGGGAGAAACCTATTATTTATTGAAAGGGAATTTATATATCGACGAGGTTTTATCAAACCTAGACGAAGTTATAAACTCAGTCGACGTTCAATTAATGGTTTCATTTCAAACCGGGAAACGTAAAGCCATTCGACTAAATGAAGAGCCCGTTACTAAATTGGCTGATTTTTTTGGAAAATATCCTTGTGTTGTCATTGCTCCCGATGATGTAGTGATAATAAATGGCGAAAGTGACCAAAGGCGAAGATTTTTTGATTACATGCTTTCGGTAGTGGATACTCATTATTTAAAGCATTTATCAGCTTATAATAAAATACTAGAAACGCGCAACAAGCAATTAAAGATTTTTTCGGAACAGGATAATTTCGATCCATTACTAATAGAATATTACAATGCTAAATTAGAACAGCATGGCGCTTATATTTTTAAGGTGAGGTTAGATTTAACCAATTCTTTTGAGCAATTCTTTAACACTGTTTATGCTAAAATAGCAACAGATGCAGAAGTTCCAGTATTGAAATATATAAGCAAATTACAGGATTCTGATTTTAAAACAGGATTTGAACAAACCCTTACTAAAGATCGTATTCTTGGCCGAACAAGTTTTGGCACACACCGCGATGATTGGGCGTTTGAGCTGAATAACATGCCTTTAAAAAAAACTGGTTCACAAGGGCAAATTAAATCGTTCTTAATTGCCCTTAAACTAGCTATGTATAATTTTATTTATGATAAACGTCAAATAAAACCCCTTTTATTGCTTGATGATATATTTGAAAAAATAGATACCTCGCGGATGCAGCAGTTGGTAGAGATAATTTTACGACCCAATATGGGGCAGGTGATTATTACCGATACTAATAAAAAAAGGGTGGAGGAATATTTTGACGGGAAGGGGGAGGTTGGGTTTTTTGAATTGTGAATGTTGAACTGTGAATGTTGAATTTTTGCTATCGCTGCGCCTCTGGCGAGTGATTTATTAAAAGGCATCTTGCTCTAGTGCCATACTGGACCTGAGGTAATAAAAGAAGTCATTCGCCAGAGGCAAGCGACAGCGTAGGAACTATTTTTTTTGAATTATGAATTGTGAAAGTTGAATTTTCGCTATCGCTCCGCCTCTGGCGAGTGATTAAAGAAAATGTATCTTGTAAAAAATTGCCGGAGGCAATAAAAGAAGTCACTTGCTGGAGGCGGAGCGAGTTAATATTTTCGAAAAGCACGAACTCTGTAATAATTCCGATCTTTAGAATCAGTCCCATTTCCGATACTAAAATTAGTATACCTGACAGCTTGATAATTATATTCAGTTGAACTCCAATATACAATATTTCCAAAACCATTTATTCCTAAAATATTGTTAATGATAAATGCAGATTTGAAGCAATCGCTTAATTCTAGTACGGAGGGCAGATACCAGTCGCTGTAGCCGTTTGAAGTAAAAGTATCACACATTTGTGCTGCGCTAAATTTGTGACCTTTTTGGGTAATTATAGCTTTTGTATTTGCTTGACCATCCCAATTACTTTGAGCAGAAGTTCCTATTAAAGTATCTTTTATGTTACTCCAAGCGGTTCCACTACTTAAATCTTTTAACGAAGCCACCAAGCCATGTTCGGCTCCGCTGGTATCTTTCCAAACGGAAACTACAATACCACCGCCATAAAGCTCGCCAATATAATGGGCAAATTCATTATTAGGAGCATTTGGGGCAAGTTCTACTTTGGCTTGAAAATTTGTTCCGGGGGCAGCACTTCCTTTTGATTTATATTGGATGGCTATAAAATCTCCTTGTTTAACGCTTATACTACTTGTGGTATTACTTTTAATATTAAAGCCATCCGAATTAGTAAAGCTAACAGATAATGCGGTTGGTTTGTTGTTTATTAAAATAGTTATTGTTACGGTTGAACCTGTTGCAACATCATTTCTCGTTGGGGTCGCTATCAAATTTTTTATTAAGCCATCTTTAGGTATTATAAAAGAGTATTCTTTATAATAAGGTATTGCATAAGAAGATGAATACTTAATAATTGCACTATCATTAGCCTTTAAGGTTCCAGTCGTTGATTCAAAATAATAACTCCCATTGGCAGTAACTGAATTGGAAGAAGGATTACTTTTAGGCAACACCACAAATCCTCCATTTTTACTTAAAAAAATAGTATCATTCCTCACACTCAGCGATTGAATTTCATTGGTAACCGAACTGTCTTTTTCAGTAAACTTTGATATATATCCTTTATCATTACTAAGTTCACTCACCTTGGTTGGGATGGCTGGTTTATTTGTAAGGTCGTTGTAATTTCCGCTAAACCCATTCGCAGCTTTTTTTGCATATAAGGCATACGGAACACTTAACAATTGGCTGGTGCCGGTAATGGTGTAGCTTGTTCCGCCGGCGGGGTCGGTTTCGGTTTTTATAAAGTAGGGGCCTTTGCTCCAGTCAATGGTAGCAAAAGTTCCTGAAACAACGGTTCCGCTGCCAATCTCTATGCTGGCTAATCCATTAAGATTAGTGGTTGGCTTTTGGGTTTCTACATATACGGCCGTGCCTGTGGCCAAGGTTTGCAAAATACTAATACGCATACCTACGGCAGTATTGGCCACCAGTTTATTACTGCTATTTCTGATTACAGCCTGGTAACTCATTTTGTCAGGACTTTGGGCAAAACCACTTGCAGTAATAATACATGATAGGATGGTGATTACTAATTTGTTCATAGTTTTATAATTTTAAATACTTTTAGTTCTTTGGTGTCGGTGGATACTTTTAAAAAATAAGTAGCCGGAAGTAATGATTCAAGGCAAATTTGGGTTTGGCCGTTAGTTATTTTATTACTTTCTACTAATTTACCGTTCATATCCGTCAATTGGTACGTGGCATTTTCAAGGATAAAATTTTCAAAATGCAGGGTTAAAAAATCCATAGATGGATTGGGGTAAATCGATAATTTTAAATCAATGTCAATCTCACTTATTCCTAAACTAAATATTTCGTAGGGTTGTTGCAAACCTTGTGTGGCCATTCCTGTGGTGCCTGCATCTGTTATATAATCTATCTGACCAATGGAATAGCTAACGGTTCCGCCACTTCCGGTGGCATTGCCGCCTGATGCGATGGTGTTTTGCTGAGCAGTAACTTCAAAAAGACTAAGAATGAATAATCCGACTGTAAATGATTTTAATTTTAAAGCGCTCATAATGAATTTGACAGTCAAATATACTAAGGTTGCATTCATGAATGGCATTTAGAAGGAAGGTACTCGTAAAATTACTTTGTAATGAGTAGGGGGTTCCAATTGAAGATATGTTAATCTTCATTTAGCCAAAGGTAAAAAAGCGATTCTAAAATCATTTAATCCTAAAAATCTTAGTTAAGACAATTAGCGGAAAACTTATATTAGTAAAACTCAAAAAAATCATGTTGGTTTGAACACTCTAATTATGTTTTCTGAAGAAAAGCCTATAAAGCAAGTTATCAATGAATTATTGTCCACTTATAACTTAAATGGCAAAATTGATGAGCTTAAAGTTTGGAATAATTGGCATGATATAGTAGGAACAGTCATTGCTAAAAATACTTCTAAAATACAACTTAAGGGAGGGCAGCTTATGATATTTATTGAATCTGCATCCCTCAAAAATGAATTGTCCTTTCATCGAAGTGTTATTTTGCAAAAAATAAATGCTTATTTTGAAAAACAAATAGTAAAAGAAATTTTAATAAAATAAGAAAGTGTTAAAAATTATAAGATCACTTGCATATCAAAATGGATGATTAGAATTGACCAATTACTAAATTAGAAATTAATAACATAAGAAATAATGAGTTATAAAATAGCCCCATCAATACTATCTGCTGATTTTGCAAACCTTCAAAGGGATGTTGAAATGATTAACTCAAGCCGCGCAGATTGGTTTCATGTGGATGTAATGGACGGCGTATTTGTGCCAAATATTTCATTAGGACTCCCAGTTATCTCAGCTATTAAGCGGCATGCCACAAAACCGCTTGATGTACATTTAATGATTGTACAGCCCGAACGCTATATAGGTGATTTTAAAAAAGCTGGTGCCGATATATTAACTGTACATATTGAAGCCAGTCCCCATTTACATCGTACAATTGGCGCTATTAAAGAAAATGATATGCTTGCTGGGGTAGCATTAAATCCTCATACAAATGTAGAATTACTGAGGGATGTATTGAGGGATATTGATTTGGTGTGTATCATGAGTGTTAATCCGGGCTTTGGAGGTCAAAAGTTTATAGAAAACACCTATGCTAAAATTAAAAATCTTAAGCAGATGGCCGATGATATTGGCAAGAATTTATTAATAGAAATAGATGGGGGAGTTACCCTAGATAATTTTAATCTTTTGTTAGATGCTGGTGCAAATGTACTTGTGGCCGGAAATACCGTTTTTTCATCTGCCAATCCTATAGATACTATTCATAAACTAAAAGGGTAGGAATAGCAATTTATTTTATATGCCTTCGTTAGATTTTATTTACACATATTTACAACTTTTGCATTTCGAAAATTAATTGAAGGAAAATTTGAGCTGCCATTCTAAATTTATCAAATTCCCTTATTTGGTAGTGCTGTTCTTTTTAATATCCTTAAACTTTAATACCGTTGCTCAATCCTTTATTACAGGCCAAGTCTCTGACTCGTCAGGCGTCGATTTGCCTGGTGTTTCTATATTCACAAGCGACCAATTACATTCTACAAATAGCGATGAATCGGGACATTATAAATTAAGTATTCCCTCCGACATTAGTTTTACAATTTATTATAGCTATGCACAAAAACGCGTAAAACGAGAAGTGCGTTCACTAAAACAAGGGGAGTCGCTGGAGGTAAATGTAAGAATGAGTACAAGTGTAGAATTGTCAGAGGTTACAAAGATTCAACATGTTAATAGAGATTTAATGGCTATAACGATTGAAGCTAAAAAATTTGATAGGTTCCCAGCGGTTAATCCAGCAATCGAATCTTTTTTAAAATTTATAGGAGCAAGTGGAGGTAATGAACTCAGTACGGGTTATAACGTTAGGGGAGGAAATTATGATGAAAATCTTGTATATATTAATGATATTGAAGTTTATCGACCCTTTTTGGTAAGGGCTGGTCAGCAGGAAGGACTCAGTGTTATAAATCCAGATATGGTGGAAAGGCTTGTGTTTTCGACCGGTGGATTTGAAGCGCGCTATGGAGATAAACTTAGCAGTGTTTTAGACATAAATTACAAAATTCCGCGAGGATTTGAATCTACTATTAGAACGAGTATTTTAGGTACAAATTTTTTAATAGGCAATCAATCAAAAAATAAACGATTCTCCTATTTAATTGGAGGCCGTTACCGAAGCAATACGTTCATCTTTAATACCCTCGATGCCAAAGGCGATTATCGACCGCTCAATGTCGACTTTCAGTCCTTAATACGTTGCCGTATAAACAGCGCTCTAAGCGTATCATGGCTCAGCAATATTGCGTATAATAAATTTGCCTTAGCTCCATCAAGTAGGCAAACCTCATTTGGAACCGTTACTTCGGCCTTAAGATTAAATATTTCGTTGGGAGGATTGGACGAGATGAAATATTTGGTAAGCTTAAATGGACTTATTTTGCATTATGCTCCCAATAAATACACATCTATTAAATGGATTAACTCTTTCTATAGTACCACAGAAAATGAGCACAACACTACCGAGGGGGCCTATGGATTATATGAACTCGACAATAATATTGGTTCTGATAATTTAGGGAAAGAAAAAAGACTATTGGGTGTGGGTTATTTTATTCAGAATGCACGCAATGATTTAGAGGCTAAAGTATATAATTCGGGTATAGTCGGAACTCAAAAAACGAAACGTTCTACTTGGTTTTATGGGTCAAAGTATCAATACGAATCCATAAATGATTTTTTGAACGAGTGGCAGTATAATGATTCGGGGAGTATGAATATTTCTCATTTCAGAGATAGTTTGAATCAGATTCATTTGGATAATAGAATTAAAGCAAAAAATGCTGTGAATTCGTTTCGTATAAGCAGCTATATACAAAACAGTTATTTAATTAATAAGGAAAATAATCTTAAATTGAACGGTGGCTTACGTCACCAATACTGGTCTTTGAATGAACAAAATATGATTAGTCCTAGGCTATCCCTATCATTTGAACCAAATAAAAAGCATAACGACACCGTTTTTAAGCAATCAGCCACTTTGGGAGCTTATGATTCGCTAAAAAAGCGAGATTTGTTACTAAAAATTGCAGCAGGAGTATACTATCAGCCTCCATTTTATAGAGAATTTAGAAGGATGGACGGCACACTAAATCACACGATTAAGGCACAGCGAAGTTTGCATTTTGTGTGTGGTTCCGACTTGAATTTTACAGCATGGGGACGTCCATTCAAACTCGTTAATGAGTTGTATTATAAATATTTAACAAATCTTATCCCCTATTATATTGACAATGTAAGAATTAGGTATTATGCCGAGAACAGTTCTAAAGGGTATGCCACAGGTTTTGATACACGCGTGAATGGAGAATTTATT
Organism: Bacteroidota bacterium; assembly: GCA_947499775.1. Lineage (GTDB taxonomy): Bacteria > Bacteroidota > Bacteroidia > NS11-12g > UBA9320 > JABWCE01. Next base: position 7,278 of record CANMPY010000034.1, read on the forward strand.
AAAGGGCTTGAATCGTGGTTGAGTTTTTCGGTACTCCAAACACGCGAAAATATTAGCTATACCGACGAGAGTGGAAAGTTAGTAGAATCGGGATATATAAGACGACCAACTGATCAAAGGGTAAATTTTTCAATACTATTTGCCGATGAATTGGCTATGGACAGAACCTTTAAAATGCATCTAGGTTTGGTTTATGGAGGAAGGGTACCCTATTATTTTTCGGGGAGTGGCCGTTATAGCCAATCACCTAATACTATTCCTCCATATAGAAGAGTTGATATAGGGTTTTCGAAAGAAATAATTGGAGGGCAAGCCCGAAAATCAGTAAAATATAAACGAATAGAAAGCCTTTGGACGAGTATTGAATTGTTTAATTTACTCGAATTCAACAATACCGTGTCCTATATTTGGGTTAAGGATATAAATAATACGACATACGGTGTTCCAAATTATTTAACCGGACGCCGAATTAATTTTAAATTCATACTTAAATTTAAATAAAAGGTGTTTTTAAAGACACTTATAGGTCATATAAATATACTAAACCTAAGGCGAATACAATAGTGGCGTTTTTTTTAAAAAAAACATAAATAAAAAAGTTGCATAGGTTAAATAGATTTCCCACATTTGTAAACAGAACAGAATATGGTTAAAAATTACTTTTTAAAGTCAATTATTTTCGGTGGATTGCTCGCAATGGCAGTAATGTCAAAGGCACAGCATGATCCGTATTATACCCATTTTAGATTTAACAAACAGTCTTATAATCCTGCAGCCTTTGGTTTTAAGGAGGATTATATCTGTATAAATGGGCTAACGCATTGGCAGTATAGGAACTATGATGATGGAACACTCCAAGCTGGAACCGATGGAAATCCTTTGGCAGAAATTCCTGAAAATGTAGCGCCTGAGACTTATAATCTAAACATTAATACCCTATTAAAGTTAGGCAAAAACAGTCCTAATAGAATCGGATTAGGTTTGACTTTGATCGACGATAAGATCGGGTTTATGAAAACAACAACCATAAAAGGAGCATTGAATTTTAGAAAACCAATTCAAGGTCAATTTGGATATATTTCATTTGGAGTAGAAGCCGGTTCAACCAATTTTGGATACCTTAAGCCTAATTATAAGGCTATTGACCCCAATGATCCTAGAATTCCTACATCGGCAGGAAGCGATGGTGAATTAGATCTTGGATTAGGTGTATATTATCATCAAAATAAATTTTTGGCAGGAATGACCAACTTTTATGTTGGGGCATCCTATAATCACTTAAATGCTGCAAAGTATAATTTTACAGTGGATATGGCTGACGGTACAAGAGGGGTAGCAGTAGATGTTGATTTTGTGCGCTACCTTTATATAACCTCAGGAGCTGATTATAAGTTAGCCAACCAAAATTGGGTATTAGAGCCTGCGGTATTAATCAAGTATAATCCAAAAATACAATTAGACTTGAGTATGACAGCACTTTATTCCAATTCGCTTCGTGCAGGATTAGCCTATAGAGCTGCAGCAGATGCGTTATCTGTATTAGTTGGATACGAAAGAGGTCAACTCCAACTCGGATATTCATATGATATAACCATATCTGATGTACGAAAAGTAAGTGATGGTACCCATGAAATATTTGTTAAATATTGCATACCTATTTCTTTTCCAGCACCACCGCCTCCAAGATTCAGACTTTCCCCGCGTTTTATGGGCAGAGGAGCCTTTTAAGATATTTTTATTTTACACAATAATAACAAAACGAATACCGTTTAGTTGATTAATCAAACAAAATAATCTTGTTTTTAAATACAAATAAAGTATAATTGCAGATTCAAAATTAAAACCAAAGTAACGAAATGAACAGAGTTATAAGGATAATGACAATAATGGGGGTACTTACCCTAGCAAGTTGCACCGGAAGCGAACGAGGCGAACTTACAGGTGTGCCTGGCCGAAAGCCATGGTTTCACCCACAGCCATATGGTACAATATATGTTCCAACAGGTACGTTCCATACTGGCCAAAGCGATCAGGATATATTTCGTTCCTATATAGCACCTAACAAACAGGTTTCTGTTCAGGCTATGTGGGTTGATGAAACCGAAATTACCAATAACGAATACCGTCAGTTTGTATATTATGTAATAGATTCATTGGCTCGCACAATAGGCGAACAAGTTCTTGAAATAGATAATGCAGGCGATAATTATACCATTTTGGATTATAAGAAAAAGGTAGATTATAAGAACGAAGATCTCGATCAGTTATATTATACTCCTCAACAACGCTTTCGTCACAAAAAACAATACGATACCGATAAGTTGATTTTTACGTATCAATGGATTGATTATAGAGAAGCGGCAGCTACACAAAAAGTTCCTGGACAAGATCACAGAGCTCGTTTTGTAAAAACAAGCGTTGTACCTATCTACCCTGACACACTATGTTGGGTTCGCGATTTTGCATTTAGCTATAATGAACCAATGACACGTCAATATTTTTGGCATCCAAAATATGATGATTATCCAGTGGTAGGTGTAAATTGGAAACAAGCAAAAGCATTTTGCAAATGGAGAACCGAATGGTTAAATAGATTTTGGGAAGATATTGGACAACCAATTACAGAGGAGTTTCGTTTGCCAACTGAATTTGAGTGGGAATATGCTGCTCGCGGAGGACGTGATAATAATATGTATCCTTGGGGAGGCCCATATACAAGAAATAGCAAAGGATGTTTCTTAGCTAATTTTAAGCCAAATAGAGGAGATTACATGGGCGATGGAGGAATGAATCCAGTACGTTCAGATGCTTATTTCCCTAACGATTATGGATTGTATAACATGTCGGGTAACGTAGCTGAATGGACTATAAATGCTTATTCTGAATCTACGCATCAATTTGCACATGATTTAAATCCAGATTATCAGTACGATGCTAGAGAAGATGAACCAATATCTATGAAACGTAAAGTTATTAGAGGCGGATCATGGAAAGATATAGCCTATTTTATACAGAATGGTAGCCGTACTTATGAATATCAAGACACATGTAAATCATATGTTGGGTTCCGTTGCGTACAAACTTACATTGGACGTTCGGCTTTAGATAAAAGATAAAGGTGAGTAATCACATTTTAAGAGTAAATAAATAGAATTAAACAATAAATTAAACATTACAAAAATGAGCAAAAGTGTATTTGAAAGTAAAGGATTCAAGAAGTTAATGGCAATGTCCTATGGACTTGGAGCTTCAATTGTTATTATTGGTGCGTTATTCAAAATTATGCACTGGCCCTACGCGGATGGGTTTTTAATTGCAGGTATGACTACTGAGGCAATTATCTTCTGTATTTCGGCATTTGAACCTATTCATCAAGAATTAGATTGGACTTTAGTATACCCTGAATTAGCAGGAATGGATGCTGGTCCTAAGAAGAAAGCTGATCCTGTTGCTCAACAATTGGA
>CANMPY010000035.1 GCA_947499775.1 Bacteroidota bacterium
TAATTTTTTTGGATGAAAATATGCCCGGTTTGTCCGGTTTAGAAGTGCTAAAAGCAATAAAGGAATACCGAAATGATTTGCCAGTTGTTTTAATTACTAAAAATGAAGAGGAGGGGATGATGGAAGATGCCATTGGAACTAAAATTGATGATTATTTAATTAAGCCCGCGCATCCCAATCAAATACTTTTGAGCGTTAAAAAGATATTAGAAAAAAGGGAGTTAGTTAAGGAAAAAACAACATCTGCATATCAGCAAGAATTTAGAAATATTGGAATGACTATGGAGGAGCGGTTGAACTTCGAACAATGGAAAAACCTTTATAAAAAATTGGTTTATTGGGAGGTGAACTTTGATAATAGTGAGGAAACGGGGATGGAAGAGATTTTTAAAATGCAGAAAAAGGAAGCCAATAAAGGCTTTTGTAAATTTGTAGAAGATAATTATCTTAAGTTCTTGCCGTATGATAATTTGCAGGCGCCTATTATGAGCCATACCTTAATGCGAAGAGGTATTTTACCGGAACATGAGCCGGGTATCCCCTTTTTCTTTATATTGATTGATAATTTACGTTTTGATCAATGGCGTACTATTTCACCAATAATTTCAGACTATTTTAGGGTAGAAAAAGAAGACCTCTACCTGTCTATATTACCAACAAGTACACAGTATTGTCGAAATTCAATTTTTGCAGGTTTAATGCCTTCTGATATTGAAAAACGATTCCCTGGAAAATGGAGTAACGATGAAGATGAGGGCGGTAAAAATAATTTTGAAGGTGATTTTTTTAATGACCTTTTGGGAAGATTGCGAAAGCCAATGACAACAAAATATACTAAAGTGGTAAATCTTGATCAAGCCAAGGATATGCTTGACGATATTCCAAATATGATGAGTAATGAAATGAATGTAATCGTTTACAACTTTGTAGACTCGTTAAGTCATGCGCGCACCGATTATAAAATTATGCGCGAATTGGCAGAAGAGGAGCCAGCATATAGAAGTATAACTCAAAGTTGGTTTGAGCACTCGCCTTTATGGGAAGCTATGAAAAAAATAGCCGAAAAAGGAGGTAAAATTGTTATTTCTACCGATCATGGTTCGGTAAGAGTAAATGAGGCGATAAAGGTTATTGGAGATAAAAAAACCACCTCCAATCTTCGTTATAAAACCGGCAGAAATTTAAGCTACAACAAAAAAGATGTTTTCGAAATACTGAAGCCTGAATTAGGGTTTTTGCCATCACAGCATTTGAGTAGCAATTTTATTTTTGCCCGCGAAAATGGTTATTTTGTTTACCCAAACAACCAAAATCATTACTCCAATTATTACGACAATACGTTTCAGCATGGCGGTATTTCAATTGAAGAAATGTTGATTCCCCTTATAACCCTTGTGGCGAAGTAAATTCATAATTTCGTGCTGTCCACTGTAAAATTCAATTGAGTATTGGTCTCGTTATTCAAAATCTCTGAATTAAATAAGGTATATAAAAAAATAGTATTCCCCCAAGTGTCCACATCCCTATATTTCACAGTTTAATAATTGAAATTTGCATAATTTATGTCAGTAAAAAACACCATTAATCAACTTCAAGATATTTCAAGTCAAGTAAGACGTGATATTGTTCGAATGGTTCATGCCGTACAGTCAGGCCATCCTGGTGGATCCTTAGGGTGTACTGATTTATTGGTAGCCCTTTATCATGAAGTAATGGATTATCAAGCCAAGCCATTTAGTATGGAAGGCAATGGTGAAGATATTTTTATTTTATCAAATGGGCATATTTCGCCGGTTCTTTATAGCACTATGGCCCGAGCAGGTATTTTTAATGTAGCCGAGTTAAGCACATTTCGCAAATTAAATACAAGGTTACAGGGACATCCAGCCACACACGAACACTTAGAAGGGGTACGAATTGCATCGGGATCTTTAGGCCAAGGGTTATCGGTTGCTACAGGAATTGCACTTAGCAAACGAATGAATAACGACCCAAAAACTGTGTATTGTTTAATGGGGGATGGCGAGTTGCAAGAAGGACAAAATTGGGAAGCGATTATGTTTGCTGCCCACAATAAGGTCGATAATTTGATAGCATTTGTTGATTTTAATGGCCAACAAATTGACGGAAGTACCGAAAAAATAATGGGTTTTACAGAAATGAAAAACAAATTTGAAGCTTTTGGATGGCAAACCCTTGATATGGATGGAAATAATATGGAGAATGTCTTAAGTACTTTAGCGCAAGCAAAATCAATGTTAGGAAATGGAAAGCCAATTGTTGTAAAAATGAAAACCGAAATGGGATATGGCGTTGACTTCATGATGGGAAGTCATGAATGGCATGGCATTGCCCCCAACGATGAGCAATTAGCAAGGGCATTAGCACAATTGCCTGAAACCTTAGGGGATTACTAATTTAATTATAGAAAAAAAAGAACCATTAATTGCTCGTTATTCCGCAATTAGGTTGCATTCAGATAAAATGAACACGTTAATGAATAATAAAAAGGTAATACGTCCAATTCTAATTGGATTTTTTATGCTTATTTGTTTTGGGTTCAACGTGAATCGTAGCTTTGCTCAGCAGCCCAATAAAACACGTATTTTATTTCTGTTAGATGCAAGTGGCAGCATGTATGCCCAAATGGGCAAGGACATTAGAATGAATGTTGCAAAACGGTTGCTATCAAAAATGGTAGATAGCATCCGCAATACTCCAAATTTGGAAATAGCCTTACGAGTTTATGGGCACACCACTACAAAAGATAAGCAAAATTGCCGCGATACAAAACTTGAAATACCGTTTGGCAAATCGAATCACGATGCGATGAAGGGTAAATTAATGAGTATCAGGCCACTAGGAACAACCCTGATAGCGTATTCCTTGCAAGAAGCGGCATTTGATTTTCCTCCCGATCCAAGATGCCGCAATGTCATTATCTTAATTACCGATGGGCTAGAAGAATGCAATGGCGATCCTTGTGCTGTATCAGAAGCATTGCAGCGGCGTGGCGTTATTTTAAGACCTTTTATCATTGGAGTTGGGTTGGATAAGGAATTTGGAGCAAAATTTGAATGCGTAGGCCGATTTTTTGATGCAACCACAGAAGAAGGATTCGACGATGTGTTACGCGTTGTAATATCGCAAGCCATTAATAATACTACCCTTCAAGTTAATTTACTCGATCAAAATAGCAGAGCATTAGAAACCGATGTAAACATGACCTTTTACGATAACCATTCAAAGCGGATGACTGATAATTTTGTACATACGTTAAGCGATAGAGGTGTTCCTGACACTATTAATTTAGATCCTGTTAACCGTTATGATATAGTAGTTCATACCTTGCCGCCAGTAAAAAAAGAGGGAGTTGAAATTATTGCCGGTCGGCACAATATCGTTGCAATTGATGCGCCCCAAGGTACTTTGAAGCTTAAAGTGAATGGAGTTACAAATTATAACCGATTGCAATGCATAATAAAAAAAGCTGGAACCCATGAAGTGGTGAATGTTCAGGATTTTAATACCTCCGAAAAATATTTAATCGGGAAATATGATATTGAAATACTGAGCACGCCTCGTATAAGTGAACCAAATGTGAGTGTTAATCAAAGTTCTGTAATGCTGATAGAAATAGATCAACCTGGTAAGCTTAATTTTTATTCACGATTAGGGGTGGTGGGTGCCATTTATAAATTCAATCCAAAAACAAATACTTTGGATTGGGTAATAAATATGGGAAATACGTCGGGGTCTCAGATATTGGTTTTACAGCCTGGACAATATAAATTTATTTGTAGAGCCGGGATCGATAAGCGAATAATATCTACCAAACGAATTGACTTTGAAATTAAATCGGGGCAGGTAACCCCATTAAATGTACTTTAAGATAATTAAATATGGTTAAAATAGAAATACTTGATCAAAAAGATACCCGTTCGGGGTTTGGTGCTGGATTATTAGAATTGGGTAGAACCAATCCTAATGTAGTTGGGTTATGTGCCGATTTAACAGGATCTTTGAAAATGGATGCTTTTAAAAAAGAGTTTCCCGATCGGTTTATTCAAACCGGAATAGCCGAAGCCAATATGATTGGTTTGGCAGCGGGTTTGGCCACGGGAGGCAAAATTCCATTCACGGGTACATTTGCCAACTTTAGTACTGGAAGAGTTTATGACCAAATTCGCCAATCTGTAGCTTATTCGGGCAAAAATGTTAAAATTTGTGCCTCTCATGCAGGTGTAACTTTAGGAGAAGACGGGGCAACGCATCAAATTTTAGAAGATATTGGTTTAATGAAAATGCTACCGGGTATGGTGGTTATTAATCCTTGCGATTATAACCAAACCAAAGCAGCTACTATTGCCATCGCCGAATACGTTGGACCGGTTTATTTAAGATTTGGCCGTCCGAAATGGCCTGTATTTACTGCCCCTGATCAAAAGTTTGAAATTGGAAAAGCATGGCATATCAATCAAGGAAATGCCGTATCTATTTTTTGTACAGGGCATTTGGTATGGAAAGCTATTAAAGCTGGTGAGATATTATCTGAAATGGGCATTGAAGCCGATATTATAAACATACATACGATAAAACCTTTAGATAAGGAAGCAGTCTTAGCTTCAGTAGCCAAAACAGGATGTGCGGTAACGGCTGAAGAACACCAAATGAACGGCGGATTGGGTGACAGCATTTGCCAGCTATTGGCTCTTAATAATCCAAGACCTGTAGAAATGGTAGCGGTAAATGACAGCTTTGGCGAAAGCGGAACACCTGATGAATTGCTTGTAAAATACGGCTTGGAAACCATAAATATTGTAGAGGCTGTGAAAAGGGTGATGAAACGGAAGTAGATTAATAATGAAACCTACACGATATTATTTGAATAGTTTCCTCCTTTATTCTGTAAACCAACCTATGTTCTTTATTTATTCTTCTAGAATAACAACCTGATAAATCATGTTTCAAAGCCTCTGGTTTGCCTATACCTGCATAAGGGTTTTGAATAATAGCGTTTAAGAGTACTAGTATTTTATTGAAGTTTTTATGGTCGAATTTTTCGAAATAGTCAAAGTCATTTTTAGCTTTAGCCGTAAAAATTACTTTTCTCATTTTTTATCAATTCTTGATAAATCGAACTCTATAAAATTACCATTTTCAGCTTCCTTTAAAGATTCAAGAAGATGATTTTTATTTGCTTCGGTTGATAATAAATATTCAGTCTCATCCTGTTCCTTAATTGTTATTTCAAGGTGTTCCCCTTCAAAGAGTTGTTTGATTTTTTTCAAAAAACTTTCGGTTAATTCCTTGTTTGAAATATAAAATGTTGCTTCCATTAGATGTACAAATTTAATTTTTTAATTTTTAAGATTTAACAACTTTATAAAAGTCCTCAAATCTTTACCTAAATTTCGTTCCTAAAATATCCACTATGAAAAAAACCTTACTTATTCTTAGCTTCTTTTCTATTTCCTTTTACACAAAGGCTCAGGATGCCAAAGAAATTCTTCAAAAAATGTATTTAAAATGCCAGTCGGTTCAAAACGGGTATTATGAAATGACAAGTAGGATGAAATATATGAGCGGTAAGGATACCTCCAGTAGCGCTTATAAATGTTATTTCAAAAAATTGGAGGATGATTCACTCTACCAATCGGCTTTTCATTATCAAAAATTTTGGGAGGGTAAATATTCAGGAGATGCCATGTACACTGGATATGAATTTGTGAATTTTTCATCGAAAGATAGTACAGGCACGGTGATGTCAAAAGTTTTGTGGGCTTCAGAAATTAAAGCTTACAAAAACAATTACCATTTCTATGATCTTTTAACAAGTAAAAAAAGTACTTTGATACCTCATGATACTGACTTTATCAATGGTAAAACAACTTGCAGGTTTGTTGGTGAAGAAAAAATAAACGGGACTTCAAGCTATCGTATTCAGTTAAATAAAGTTCCTGAAAATGATAGTGATGAAGCGATGAAAACATTGAGAATTGAATTTGAATACTGGATTAAAAAGGATGATTTTCTGCCCATTCAATATTCAATTGCCTTTGTTATGTTAATGAATAATGATACCATGTATCAGTATGAAAAAATAGTTTTAGATAAATATGAATTAAATAATCTTAGTGATGCATCTCCACTCAATCTAAGTTCAATTCCAGCTTATTATAAACTCAAAGATTTTGTTCCTTACAATAGCCCTAAACTTTTGCCAATTGATACCATTGCACCTAAATGGGAATTGACATCTCTAACTGGTGAAAAGGTCAATCTGGAGGATTTAAAAGGACAACTCGTTTTAATTGATTTCTTTTACAAATCTTGCTATCCGTGCATGCTTGCATTGCCGGCTTTGCAAGCACTTCATATTAAATATAAAGACAAAGGTTTGAGAATTATTGGAATAGATCCTTATGATAAAAAGGAGGATGATATTGCTGCTTTTTTGGCAAAAAGGGGCGTAACTTATACAGTTCTTTTAGAAGGTAAGGATGCAACAAAGGATTATAGAATCTCCGGTTATCCCACCTTGTATTTGATTGATAGAAATGGGAAAATAGTTTTTACACAGGTTGGTTATGGCAAAGGGATAGAAGATGTTATTGAAGATGCCATTAAAAAGAATTTATAAGAATCGACAACTTTTAAAAAGCTGTCAATTCTTCAATCAATCATCCCGGCAATCGTCTCAGCAGTAATACCCGACAATGCCACACCCATTCCGCCCATTCTTACTCCAGCAATTACATTAGGTGAAACCCGTTCAATAATGGGCAATTTGTCCTTTCCAAAAGCCATGATACCGGCCCATCGGCAGTCTATTTCATAATTGGTGTCCGGAATTATTAAGGTTTGTAAATAATGATCTAAACTGGTTTGAATATCATCATTCAAAACTATTTCAGTTGTGTTTTCTCCTTCTATATTTTCGTTCCGTCCTCCTCCAAAAATAATTCGGTTTCCATAATTTCGGAAATAATAATAACCCTGCCGAAAATGAAAAATACCTTTGAATTTTAAACCCTGAATGGGCTGTGTGGCCAATATTTGTCCACGCCCGGGTACTACATCCATAGCCGGGAAAAACTGTTTTGAAAATGCATTCGTGCTAAAAATTAAGGTTTGGCAAGTAAATTTTGGTGTTTCTTTTATCAGATTATGATTGGCAATTACCTCACAATTTTTTCCGATATCATTAAAATCTAAAACCTCCATTCCGTTCATAATAATTACCCCAAGGCTTGTGGTGTATTGCCAAAGGTTATACATCAACAATCCCGAATCAACCTGACCTTCGCAACTATTGGTTATAAATTGGCTGATATTTTTAGGGTTAAAACCATATTCACTCACTTTTGAAATATCAGTTTTAAAAACGTCCGTATTCAAAATTGGTTTAAGATTTTGGTTCATAATTTTCAATTCTTCACGTTCGAATGATTCATCATCAAACAATAGTTCACCGCCGCCTGTAGTTAGATAGCCCATCTTTTCTTTTCCTAACCTTTTCTTATGAACCTCCAATCCTTTAACCCGCCATTCAATAAGTTGAAGGGCTTTTTCTAAGCCATTTTGGTTTATATCATCGCGTATTTCCGAAAAACTTCCAAAGCATGCAAATCCGGCATTTCGGGTGCTGGCTCCTAATGGCCAACTTCCACGCTCTAATATTAGAATATTTTTTTTTGGATATTTTTCCTTAATGGCACACGCTGCTGATAGTCCGTTGATACCGCCACCTACAATAATAATATCGTAGTGTAAAAAACTATTTTTTTCCCAAAAACTTAGCATTGACTAAAAAAACATGCCTATACACAGCCCTGTTAAGGGTTTTAAACCAAAATCAAATCCTTTATAGTCTTCGCCTTTTTCTGTCTTCGACGTGAATTCATCGAAATTTTGGATTTGACTTGTTTCAGTTAAAAAATTAGATTCCCCTTTTTGATAGACAATCGCGAATTTTGCTTCTAGGGCAGTGTAAAAGCGTTTGCCAAATGTATAGGTTAAGCCAATGGGTAGTCCTAAACCGAATGAATATAATTTGCTTTTATTGCGAATTTTAATATTTACCCTCTGCTTTGTAGTGTCAAATCCACCACCATTGCTTATCAAAACAACCCCTTCGGCAGATTGATACATATCGTCCATCATAAATATTAGGTCTAAGCCATAGTAATACGAAAAGTTAGATTGTACGATAATGTGATTGCGTTGAATGCCAAGCATTAATCCATAACGAATGTTTCGGCCTGGATTATATCGTAAAATAGTATCTTGATTGAACGATCCAAACTGACCCGAAGTGTTAAAATTTCCTTTTCGATCCTTGCTGTCAAGTTTGCCATCTAGGGCTAATTGTATCCTTAGTTGGTACTTGTTATCTAAGGCATATTTATAGAATAATGAAGGAACAACTATCGCTTGGTTCTTAATGATTAAGCCAGCCATATTTAACCCAAGGTCCTGTTTCAGCATTTTTTGAGCACTAGCTAAAAAGCAAAAACACAATAGAATAACGCTAAATGTACTTTTTATTTTCATAATTGATAATGTATTTACATCGGAATTTTTAAAGCAGAATCTATAAATTTAAGAATTTCTTTGCGTCCAAACCCTTTTTCGGCCGAAGTAAGGAGGTAGGAAGGAATCGTATTCCATGTTTTTTTTAATTCAAGGCATAAGGCTTCTACATTTTGCTCTACCAACTTGCCTTTATCTTTGTCTGTTTTTGTAAATACCAAACAAATTGGAAGCCCTGAAGATCCACACTTTGAAATAAATTCTAAATCTATTTTTTGAGGTGGTAATCGACTATCAATTAATATGAATAAACAATAAAGGTTTTCTCGTTTAATAACATAATTCGTAATCAGGCTATCAAATACTTTTTTATCTCCTTTCGAAACCCTGGCATAGCCATAGCCAGGTAAATCAACTAGATTCCATTTTTCGTTGATTAAAAATTGATTAATAAGTTTTGTTTTTCCAGGGGTTGATGACGTTTTGGCTAAGCCCTTATTATTGCATAGCATATTGATTAGAGACGACTTACCAACATTGCTTCGCCCTATAAATGCAAATTCAGGTCGTGGTTCAAAAACCATCTGACTAAACTCTCCATACGATTTTACAAAACGGGCTGATTGAATCTCCATATAGCTTCCAAAGCTATAGCAATAGACGTATATTTGCAAGCTTAATGGACGTAAGGCCTGATATAAAATCATCCGAATCAAAAAAAAAACAAGTTGAACACATGTTCGACTCTATTAGTCCTAAATATGATTTTCTAAATCATACGCTTTCTTTAGGAATCGACAAAATATGGAGACAAAAAACCATAGATGCCTTGAAAGATTTACAACCAAAAAAAATATTGGATGTGGCTACAGGTACAGGCGACTTGGCTATTGAAGCCCTTAGGTTAAATCCAGACAGTATTATTGGTATAGATATTTCGGAAGGGATGCTTGCCATTGGAAAATTGAAAATTGAAAAGGCAGGATTATCAAAAATAAAGTTAGAGAAGGGGGATTCTGAAAGCATTAATTACCCTGATTCTGAGTTTGATGCCGTTACGGTAGCTTTTGGGGTGCGCAACTTTGGAAACCTTGAAAAAGGACTTTCCGAAATGTTAAGAGTTTTAAGAAAAGATGGTCAAGTGGCTATTCTTGAATTTTCAAAACCCAAAGCATTTCCATTTAAGCAGGGATATGCTTTTTATTTTAATATAATACTTCCGCTTATTGGTAAACTATTTTCAAAAAATAATAACGCCTATACGTATTTGCCTCAATCGGTTAATGCTTTTCCGGATGGGGACATGTTTATTAATATTTTGACAAAATGTGGATACCGAAAGTGTAAACAACAGCGTTTTATGTTTGGAATTTGTACCCTTTACCTAGCAGTTAAATAACAAATGAAAAAGCTAATTATTGGTGTTTTATCTGTTTTAGTAAGTCAAGTATCCTTGGCCCAAATGAATGACCCCCTGTATGATCTGAATCAAAAAGTGCATTTTGGTTTTTCAATTATTGGCACACAAGGGAAAATGAAATTTACCCGAAATCAAAATTTCTTTACGATAGATAACGATACGATAGATAACATTACCTCGAAAAATTATCCTGGTTTAGGGGTGGGAGGAATAATGAATTTTCATTTAAATGAATTTTGGGATTTAAGAACTATGGTTATTGTTCAGGTTATGTCGCAGCGAGATTTGACTTACCATTTTAAAGGAGGGGCAAAAAAAACAGCCATGTTGCAGTCTACCTATTTCGAAATACCATTGCTTGTGAAATATAAATCGGTTAGGCATAAAAACTTCAGGTGCTATGTAATTGGTGGTCTTGGGTATAGGTATAATTTTACAAGCGATGCCGAAACACAAAGAAGTTCTTCGAAACCTATTGTTGGGCTTCATCCATCTACTTTTAATTATGATGTGGGTTTTGGTTTAGATTTATACTACCCTTATTTCAAATTTTCGCCCGAAATAAAAATTAGCAACGACATTGGAAGTGCATTAATTTCTGATAAATATAATTTTACACGAACGTTGGGTGGTTTATACCCAAAACTCATCCAATTTTCACTTCATTTTGAGTAAATGAAGTTTACCCTACAAAAAATAGATCCTTATAGTAAGGCACGCACAGGTAGCATTGAAACCGATCACGGTACCATACAAACGCCTATTTTTATGCCCGTG
>CANMPY010000036.1 GCA_947499775.1 Bacteroidota bacterium
ACTAAGTGTTCTATCTATTTTTATCCTGCCTGTCATTGCTTTTTTTAGCCTTCATTCGTTTCACAACCGAATTGTAAATTCATGGGCCGATATTTCAGCCATACTTCACAAACATGATGCTAACTACCAATCTATGGGTATGCGCATTGAAGCATCACGAACCGCAATCGACCTTGCCAAAAAACATCCATTACTTGGAGTAGGTTGCACAAACTTAAATAAAGCAATGGCTATCCAATATGAATCAAATCACACCAATTTATTTATAGAGAATCGCATTTTACCCCACAATCAATTTATTTTAGAGACCACTATTCATGGCTTATTTGGTCTATTTTTATTACTTGTTTTTTTTGCCATTCCTCTTTTTTATCCGCTCAAAGAATTGCATGTTCTTTTTATTGCGCTTTGGTCTTTACTCCTTTTCGCATCCATGTTTGAATGTATTTTCGACCGACAACATGGAATTATCTTAATTGCTTTATTTTGGTTTCTATATCACGGCAAACGAACTTAGATATGGCTATAAAGTTTATTCATCGTATTCGAGTACATTTTTTTCTTAGTTCATTCAATCAAAAAAATGATATTATATTTGTTTGTAAATACCACTTTTAGTTTGCTTAGCCTCTAAAAGTAAATTAGACTAAAGCATACACGTCATGAAACTACGAATTAGCCTTTGCACTCTCCTATTCTTATGGTTTTTGCCCATAAGTGTAGCCCAAGAAAAAAGCAATGAATCAGAAAATACTGGTAAAGATGAAAATATTCCCAAGCGGTTTTTTATTTCATTAACCACCTCTACATATTTAGATATGATTGTGTCTCCATTAACGATCCACTTTGATGCTACTGGCAATTTTGACATCAATGGAAATCCTACTTTTAAAGATATACCCTACCAAACACAGGAATTAAATATTGTATCCTTCGGTATCGAACCCCGCTATAATCTAAAAGAGTTTGATGAAAACTCATCTTTATCCATCAGCGCACCTATTAGTTTGGGAATTGGCAATTCCTTTTCGGCCGCTAGTGATAACCTAATTGTAAGAGGTATTAATGGCTTTGGGTCTTTACAAGTTCCTCTATTATTTAAGCTAACTGTTGGCAATAGTTCGACCTATAATACCCAAAAGGACATTGGATTTAGTATAGGCGCAGGTGCTGAATTAAATAAAATTGGGTTAATAAATTTAATGGATATGTCAAATAAATACAATAAAGCCTTTGTATTACCCTGTTTTAGCGCAGGTTTCACGTTTATGAGAAACGATGGACCAATGGAGATAAATTTTAAATATGCGTTTGGGTCAATAAAAGTTCAGGAAATGGATGGACAAGGTAGAAGTTTGTTATTAGCGCAGCGTACCACGCGTGCTCAAACTTTTAAACTTTCATGGGTGTATTTATTGAACTATTAAAATTTAGATATTTTAAAGATTCTTATTTTGCCTTTGGTTTTAATTAAAAGCCAAGGTTTATGCCTGAATTTAAAAGCGAATCATACCAAAACCGGGAGATGAGTTAGGCATTTAAAGCGTCTTTTATTTAAATTTTTGCAGCCAGCATTCCAACCCATTCGTGTATAAGTGCTTCCCACCCAACTATAGCTGATGCTTTTGGCAAAACATAATTGGTAAAATCATATGAATTTTCTTTAATTCTTTTAATTCTAAAATCAACCGGATAGCAATCCACAAAAAGTCCTACGGAGTTAAAAATTTTTGCACTACGAGGCATGTGTAATGCAGAGGTTATTAGCAATCTGCTTTTCCCAATATTATTTTTTTGAATTATCTCTTTTGAAAACTTAGCATTTTCCATTGTGTTTCTAGCCTCAGGTTCCAAAATAATATCCTTTTCGGGTATACCCATTTGTATCCAAAATTTACGAATATAATTTGCTTCCTTTAGGTAAGGTGGAAATACATTGGCCGAGCCTCCGCTAATAATTAATTTTTTTACCTGGCCATTTCTGTACAACAATACTGGCTCAGTAACCCTTTCGGCAGCTTCGCTAAATTGTAAAGAACGCGAAAAACTGTCGTAGCCTGCTGCGCCTGAAAGCACAATCGCACAATCGTAAACTTTACCTTGGGCCAATGGCTTAAATGGCATTTCATAACGCTCTAAACATTTTTCTAAAATAAAATTATTGGTTAAAACAAAACTCATTAAAACCCAAATACCTATGACATATTTTCTTTTCTTGGCATTTTTCATTCGCCAAATCAGAAATAAACCGACAAATATCCAGAGCAATGGGCTCAGAAAAATAGAAACAAATTTTGATATAATAAACATAGGAGAGTAAATTAATAATTGGCAAACAATATGGTAATGGCAAAATAACACTTGATAGTCATCAATACCAACTAAAATCTTAATTTTGCCGATGTGCAAAGTATAACTTGGAAATGCCCGTCAAATATTGCCCTCATTAAATATTGGGGAAAAAAAGGAAATCAATACCCTGCTAATCCATCTTTAAGCTTTACGCTTACCAATTGCCACACTATAACCACTTTGAGTTTTGAGCCAAAGGAAGATGACGGCACATTGCTATTATCCTTCTCGTATGATGGCGCCCCAATGCCGACTTTTGAGCCTAAACTTGAACAGTTTTTTAACAATACCGAACACCTCTTCCCTTTCCTTACAAAATATTTAATTGAAATAAATACCACTAATACATTCCCCCATTCAAGCGGAATAGCTTCATCGGCATCTGGAATGGCTGCTTTAGCACTTTGCTTATGCAGTATGGAAATGAAAATAGAAAAAACTTTATCAACTGAAGATTTCTTTAAAAAAGCATCGAATGTAGCAAGACTAGGTAGTGGCAGTGCAAGTCGATCAACATTAGGCCCCGTTGTTATGTGGGGCAAGTCTGATTCATTTGAAGAAAGTAGCGATGATTATGCCATTAAAGTTAGCAATGTGCACCCCATTTTCAACTCCTATTGCGATACCATTCTATTAGTGGACCAAGACAAAAAAGAAGTTTCAAGTTCCGATGGACACGCATTATTGAAGAATAACCCCTTTGCTCAAATAAGATTTCAGGAAGCAAAGGCAAATTTAGAGCTATTGAACAAAGCGCTTAAAGAAGGAAACTTAATTGGTTTCAATAATATTGTAGAGCAGGAAGCGATGATGCTTCATGCCATGATGATGACAAGTAAGCCTTATTTTTTACTCATCAAACCAAATACCTTGGCTATAATTCAAAAAGTGTGGGAGATGCGTTCGATACTAAATCTGCATATGACTATTACCTTAGATGCAGGTGCAAATGTCCATTTACTTTATCCTGAAAATGAAAAAGCCAGGGTCATAGCCTTTATTAATAAAGAACTTGTACAATTTTGTAATAGTAATTTTATTCACGACCATGTTGGATTAGGTCCAATTGAAATGAACTAACCTCGTTATCAATTTACTATTCACTGAATTTTCAAAATAATAAATTATCTTTGAACCAAATAAATGAAATGTTGAAGAATCCTTTATTTTACGCAAAAATATTATTGTTTGGTGAATATGGCATCATACAGGATTCAATGGGCCTTTCCATTCCTTTTGATTTTTATAAAGGAAAATTAGTACTCTCACCCCTGTCAAATAATACCGACATTGAATCGAATCAATCCTTAAATCGGTTCTATACCTATTTGGTTGCAAACAGCAACGAAAACACACCATTACCGAAGCTAAATTTAACAAAATTTAAAACCGATATTGATAATGGATTAACCTTTGATAGTAGTATTCCACAAGGATTTGGCATAGGAAGCAGTGGGGCATTAGTTGCAGCAATCTACAATCAATATGCCTACAACAAAATTGAAGCAGAAAAAAGCATTTCGAAAAACGATATTTTACATTTAAAAAATTGTTTCGGCACTATGGAAAATTTCTTTCATGGCCGTAGCAGTGGTTTAGATCCGCTAATTTGTTACCTAAATTTACCTGTGCTTATTAAATCGAAGACGGATGTGGATACTATTGGCATACCATCTCAAAATGCCGAAGGAAAGGGTGCAATATTCCTACTCGACAGTGGCAATCCCAAAGACACTGAACCAATGGTTAACATTTTTTTAGAAAAAATGAAGAACGAGGGTTTTAGAAAGGTTATTACAGAACAATTCAAAAAATACAACGACGAATGTATTCATGCGTTTCTAAAACACGATTTCAATCCCTTGTTTAATAGCCTTAAAAAACTTTCGAACGTTGTATTTGAGCATTTCAAACCTATGATTCCAAACACGTTTCATAAGCTTTGGAAAGACGGTATAGATTCAAATACATACTATCTTAAATTATGCGGTTCGGGTGGTGGCGGCTATATCTTAGGATTTACCCCTGATTATCAAAAAGCCCTACCCCTCCTAAAAAACTATAAGCCCGAAGTAATTTACACCTTCTAAAATCGTGACATCTGCTAAGCGACAAAAACGATTATTAGTAATCAAGGTCTTTGCGTTGCTTTCTATCATACGTTGGTTAAATATTGGTTTAACACTTTGCGCACAATACTTAGCTGCTGTTTTTGTTCTTAATCCAACAAAAAATTATATCGAAATTTTAAGTAATCCCAAACTTCATCTCATGACCTTGGCATCAGCATTTATTATTGCTGCGGGTTACATTCTAAATAGTTTTTATGATCTAGAAAAGGATTTGGTTAATAGGCCTAACAAAACGTTATTTGGAAGAATTGTAAGCCGCTCATTCTGCCTAAACTGTTATTTTGCTTTCAATACCATTGGGTTAATCCTTGCCATTTCAGCTTCATGGCGCATATTTATTTACTATTTAATATTTGCAATAGGCCTTTGGGCTTACTCTCATAAATTTCAAAAAATACCTGTATTGCGCGAAATAATGGCCTCTATTTTATCGGTTACATCCTTTTTCAGTATCGGCATTTTTTACAAATACTTAACCTTTCCACTTTTTATTTATGGCTGCTTTGCTATGTTTATAATATTTGCGCGCGAATTGGTTAAAGATTTAGAAGCCAATAGAGGAAATACGATTTATGGGTATGGTACTATGGCTACCTGGCTCGGTAAAAATAATTTGATAAAAGGAATAATGGCGCTAAACTTCCTCTCAATAATTCCCCTCCTAGTATTATTGATTTGGGGCAAACTATTCTTACTAAGCCTTAGCTTAATTGCACTTTGCCTCATTCTTAACTTAATTATTTATACAAAATTGTACCACTTTGATACCGATAAGAATGTAAGCCTGATTCATGATTTTTATAAATTTTATTTGGTAGTCATTATCGGTCTAGTTGTTTTAGTCCAATAAAAATTCAAATTATTCTAAAGGCAATAGTCTTCTAATAGAATGAAGATTATGCGTTTTTAATTTTGTATCTAGATTTATTATACCTTGAATGGTAAGTTGATCCACTTTAACAAATCCACTGCAATGTATTATCATTTGTTCGCCAAACACAATGCCTACATGATTTACAGTACCATGTTCATTGGTAAAAAAAGCTAAATCACCAAGTGTTGCTTCCCCAAATGAAATGCTGCTTCCTAATACGGCTTGTTGGCTGCTATCCCTTGGCAGATTTATACCTACTAGCTTATAAATTAATTGCGTAAATCCACTACAATCTATGCCCCATGGCGTTCGCCCTCCCCATAAGTAAGGTGAATTAATTAAGGTGGTACTATGAAAATAAATATTTTCTTTAAGTTGCTCTAGGGTAAAATGAATGGATTTTAAATCTAGCAATTCGTCTCTTTCAACGCCAACCAAACATTTAGCATCATATATCTCAGCGCCCTTTGGAACAAGATTATTCATATCATCATTGCCCAAATCACCTATAAAAAGTAAAGGATTATTCGTATATGAAAATTCAACAAATTGATTCTTCGCTATAAATCCTTCATATGAATCGAATAGGCATTTAATTTTCAACCAGTCTAAATTCGTATCTTGGGTAACTTCATATGTTTCGCCATATAGCAATTGGCTTACCATTTCGGCCCTGTGCGATGGTTCTGCCCTTAGCGCTATTGAACTTAAAAAGCAAATACCGACTTTATTCATACTTAAAGATGCAACCTTAATTTACGCGTCATCAATTCATCATGTGAATCTACATTTAGTTCATCGGGAATACAGCAATCCACAGGACACACTGCAGCACATTGCGGCTCCTCATGAAAACCCTCACATTCTGTGCATTTATCAGGTACAATATAATAAACCTCTGCCGAGATTGGTTCTTGTTTTGCGGATGCATCTACCTCTTCACCGTTGCTTAAGACATATGGACCTGTAAGGTCGGTACCATCTTTCATAGCCCACATTGCCCCTGCTTCATATATTGCATTATTAGGGCACTCAGGTTCACAAGCCCCACAGTTAATGCAATCGTTTGTTATTATTATTGCCATCGTATTGTGGCACAAAGATAATCCTATTCTAGTATTTGAAAGCAGAGTACCACCAAAATATATACCAAATTGCATTAAAATTACTACACTTTGCAAGGGTGTATGCCTACTTATCAAAAAATCTTCTATATTTTTGCAAACAGTTTATGACATTAATAAAGTCCATTTCCGGAATCAGGGGAACAATAGGAGGCAAAGCAGGAGAAGGCCTAACACCAAACGATATCGTTAAATTTACAACCGCATATGCATTTTGGTTATCACAACACACAAGCAATCGCAAGGTTATTGTAGGTCGTGATGCTCGCATATCAGGCCCAATGGTAAACCAATTAGTTACAGGAGCCCTTATGGGATGCGGGTTTGATGTAATTGACTTACAATTATCGACCACCCCAACTGTAGAATTAGCCGTAGCATGGGAAGGCGCTGCAGGAGGAATAATTATTACGGCAAGTCACAATCCTAAACAATGGAATGCTCTAAAATTATTAAACCATAAAGGTGAATTTATTTCGAAAGAGGATGGGATTGCTCTACTTGAACTTGCCGAAAAAGGTGATTTTAATTTTCCAGAAATAGATGAAATAGGCACACTAACCTATCAAGACGATTATTTTCAAAAACATATCGATGCTATAATTAATTTACCCTTAGTGGATATAGAATCCATTAAGGCAAAAAAATATAGGGTGGTAGTTGATGCAGTTAATTCAACAGGGGGCATAGTTATACCAAGGTTATTAAATGCATTAGGCGTTCATGACATTGTTGAAATATTTTGTGAACCAAATGGCAAATTTCCTCATAATCCAGAGCCGTTGCCTGAACACCTTGGCGAATTGTCGAGTGAAGTGAAACGCTCAGCAGCTCAATTAGGTATTGCTGTAGATCCCGATGTTGACCGGCTTGCTTTTGTATGCGAAGATGGTGAAATGTTCGGCGAGGAATATACACTTGTAGCAGTTGCTGATTACGTTTTAAAAAACAAAACTGGCAATACAGTAAGCAATCTTTCGTCAACGCGTGCCTTGAGCGACATAACCTTAAAACATGGCGGACAATACTTTGCGAGTTCGGTTGGAGAAGTAAATGTTGTAGAGATGATGAAAGCCAACAATGCTGTAATTGGCGGCGAAGGAAATGGAGGAATCATATATCCTGAGCTTCATTATGGTAGAGATGCCTTGGTTGGTATTGCTTTGTTTTTAACCCACTTGTCAAAATGCGGCAAAAGTGTAAAAGGGCTACGAATGACCTACCCTAATTACACAATATCGAAAAATAAAATTGAATTGGATGATTCCATTAATTTGAATTTAATTTTCAAAAAAATTGAAGAAAAATATTCCAAACAGCCTATAAATAAAGTAGATGGACTTAAAATAGAATTCGGAGACGAATGGGTTCACCTACGCAAATCGAACACAGAACCTATTATTCGCATTTATTCTGAAAGTCAAACGGCAACAATGGCCAATAACCTTGCTGATAAAATTAAGATGGATATAAAAAACATTATTATGGGATAATGTTAAAATAACTGATAACAATCAGCCACATCATGTGGAGGAAAATGTAATGCGTGTAATAAAAAAGTTTATCTTATCCAATAGCATGTATCACATCCACTTTGGTTATGATATGCCAATTGCCCCCCATATCCATCATTAATACGGCCTGTATCAGATTGCTGAATTTTGCTGATACTGAATCAATAGTATCTGTAGACTTCACGTATGGAAATGGCGCCTGCATAATGGATTTAACTGAAGATTGCATGAGTTCCTTATTAATTACTAATTGAGCAAACAAATGTCCATCAATTAGACTCCCTGTAAAATCGCCCTGCTTATTGCGCACCGGCATTTGCGAAATATTATACTTTTGCATGAGTCCGAATGCGTCTGACACAGGTTGATCTTCATAAACAAATACAAGCGGTAAATGCTTGTGCGTTTCGATTAAATCAATGGCTTGTTTTTTAGGCTCAGGGCTAATAAACCCTCTATCACGCATCCAATCGTCATTAAACATTTTGCCTAAATAACGTGTACCGTGGTCATGAAAAATCACAACCACCACATCGTCTTTTTTAAAATTATGGGCTATTTGCATTAACCCAGCCATGGCACTGCCAGCACTATTACCTGCAAAAATCCCTTCTTCGCGAGCTAAGCGACGCGTCATAATTGCAGCGTCTTTATCCGTTACTTTTTCAAAACTATCAATTAGATCAAAATCAACATTTGCCGGCAAAAAATCTTCTCCAATCCCTTCGGTGATGTAGGGATAGATTTCATTTTTATCAAAAATTCCGGTCTCTTTATACTTTTTAAAAACCGAGCCATATGTGTCAATTCCCCATGTTTTGATGAGTGGATTTTGCTCTTTCAAATATTTAGCGGTTCCACAAATTGTGCCCCCTGTACCTACTCCTACTACTAAATGGGTTATTTTACCTTCGGTCTGTTTCCATATTTCTGGCCCTGTTTGTTCGTAATGCGCCAATGAATTGCTTAAATTATCGTATTGATTTGGTTTCCATGCATTCGGAATTTCTTTTTCCAAGCGACTCGATACGGAGTAGTATGACCTGGGGTCATCGGGTTCTACATCGGTTGGGCAAACAATCACATCTGCACCAAAGGCTTTAAGCGCATCTACCTTTTCTTTGCTTTGTTTATCAGTGGTTGTAAATATACATTTATACCCTTTTATTACCGCCGCAATGGCCAAACCCATTCCTGTATTTCCGCTCGTACCTTCTACAATGGTTCCTCCAGGTTTTAATTTTCCACTTTTCTCTGCATCCTCAATCATTTTCAAAGCCATTCTATCCTTGATGGAATTTCCAGGATTGAAGGTTTCTACTTTTGCTAAAACCAAGGCCGTACAATCTTTGGTTATATTATTTATTTTGACAAGTGGGGTATTCCCAATAGTTTCTAAAATAGAAGAGCAATATTGCATGGCGCAAATTTAGTGAATTTGAAAATGAGTTAAATTGCTAATTTTATTTGATTCTAAAAAGTCGATTCCTATCAAATATTTTATAAACTTTACCCTTTTAGCTGCTCTAAAATGATTTAATTTTGACCCCAATGTTTGTTTCAGGTTTCACTTTTATTCGCAATGCAATTAAGTTGGACTATCCGATTGTAGAAGCCATAAACTCAATTTTGCCTTTATGCGACGAAGTGATAGTAGCATTAGGCAATTCGGATGATGGAACCAAGGAAATCTTAAATAGTATCGGAAATTCGAAACTAAAAATAATTGAGACCGTTTGGGATGATTCGATGCGCAAAGGTGGAATTGTATTGGCACAACAAACCGACAAAGCACTCTCCTTTATTAGTCCAAAAGCTGATTGGTGCATTTATGTTCAAGGAGATGAATGCTATCACGAAAACGATTACACCTCTATAAAAAATGCTTTGATCAAATGGAAGGACGACCCTTTGGTTGAAGGCTTGTTATTTAAATACAACCATTTTTATGGGTCTTATGATTATTTGGCGGATAGTAGAAGTTGGTATAGACACGAAATAAGGATAATAAAAAACAATTTGGGTATTTCGTCGTGGAAAGATGCGCAAGGGTTTAGAAAAGAAAAATCAAAATTGAGGGTAAAACTGGTTAATGCTACAATATATCATTATGGCTGGGTACGGCCTCCTAATTTTATGATGGCAAAAAACGTAGAAGCAAGTAAATATTGGCATTCGGATGCGTATATTGTTCAAAAATTTGACGCCGAAAAAGATTTTGATTATTCAGGAATAGATTCCATTCAGCTTTTTACGGGAACACATCCCGAGGTAATGCGCAATCGAATTATCAAGATGAATTGGAAATTTAATCGTAATCCTCAACTGAAAAATTTCACATTTAAAAAACGTATTTTGCATTGGATTGAAAAAACACTCAAATGGAGGGTAGGTGAAAATAAAAATTATAAACTTATATGATTCTTCGCTACCTCATTCTCATTTTATACGTTACCACAACTATAAGTAGTAAGGCACAAACCAATCAAGCACTTAATATGTCAGAGGTATTGGTTTATAATGCCCGATTCAACCCAGAAGATCTACGACAAACTGAAGTTATATCAAATCTAA
>CANMPY010000037.1 GCA_947499775.1 Bacteroidota bacterium
TTATGGGATGTTTTGGTAGATCCAGCTCGTAAAATTAGAGTAGGCAATAAATTGTTTTTTGGAGATGACGATTTAGTAGCAGAAGTTATTGACAACACCACCTCACGAGGGCGTACAATTCGCTTTTTATTTGATGGAAGTGACGAAGAATTTAGAAAACTAATTTACCGTTTAGGCGAAACCCCTTTACCTAGATATATTGAACGTCCTGTAGAAGAATCGGATGCTATTCGCTATCAAACCATTCATGCAAAGGTTGAAGGTGCAATTGCTCCTCCAACTGCTGGTTTGCATTTTACAAGAGAAACTATGATGCGACTTGAAATTAAAGGAGTCGACTTTACTGAGGTTACACTATTTCAGGGAGCAAGTTATGGACGTGCTGTAGAGGTTGAAGATTTAACGAAGCATAAAATGGATTCGGAAAGTATGTTTATACCTGCCGAAACCGCCAATAGAGTAAATATTGCAATTGAAGCTAAAAAGAATATTTGTGCTGTAGGTAGTGGGGCAATGCGAGCTATAGAAACGTCTGTTTCTGCATATGGTAGGCTTAATCCATCCGAACAATGGACAGATAAATTTCTTTTTCCTCCTTATGATTTTAGAATTGCCTCCTCTTTTTTAACAAATTTTCATGAATCAGAAAGTACGTTAATGATGATTACAGCAGCCTTCATTGGCGATATGGACTTTTTTAAGAAAATATACAAAACAGCCGTTGATGAGAAATATCGCTTTCTATCTTACGGCGATGCCTTGTTGATTATTTAAAAGATTATTTATCATGAAACTTTCTTTACCATGAAAGTGTCTTGTAAATATGAAAATTAAATCAAAAGGTGTACTTGCTCTATTATTTTCCAGTATTTTTATTCTAAATTCTTGTAAAAAAGAAGAAGCTGAACCTGAAAAGCAAACAGCAACTTTTGAAGTTAATTGCGATAAGGCATATTCTATAATTTACGCCTATGAGATTACCGGCCAAGGTGGTCATTCGGTAACTGAAAAGGGAATTGGTTTTAAATCAAAAACGATAGAAATAAATATAGAAAAAGGCAAGGAATTGCAGCTTTTTGTAATAACTGACGAGGGATTAACAAGCTATATTGAAACGGCTATTAAAGTAGATGGAGTAGAAAAAGTTAGAAAAAATTTAATTTGTTCTGCTGGCCATAATTTTATTGTTTACAAATTTGAATAAAGGGCCACTTTATTTTTTAACTTTCAGCAATGAATCATAGACTTGCTTATCCATAAAACCCAAAGCGATTGAATTTATACAATACCTTAGACCGGTTTTTTCCTTAGGGCCATCATCAAAAACATGCCCAAGATGCCCGCCACAATTAGAGCAAGTAACTTCAACTCTTTTCATCCCATAGCTTAAATCCAGGGTTTCATTTATTTTTGATTTATCTATACTTTTATAAAAACTTGGCCATCCGCAATGTGAATCAAATTTTTCATTGGATCTGAATAATTCTGATTTACATCCTTTACAAAAATATATTCCTATAGTTTTATGGTCGGTGTATTGCCCAGTGAATGCAGGTTCAGTTCCTTTTTCTCTAAGAACATGGTATTCATTAGGCGTAAGTTCCGATTTCCATTGCTCCTCTGTTTTTGTAAGCAAAGCTTCGTTTTTTGTTGATTCCATTGATGGTTCGATAAGGGATTTTTTTTGTGGATTTGTGCTTACACTTTCATGTGTTTTTTTTGTGCATTGGTTTATGCAAAGTAATAAAATTAGACAAATAGCTATGTGCTTAATCATGATTATTAATTTAGTTATAACAAACCTACGAAAGAATAAAGAAATGCGATTGGCCTCGAATCTCATTTTAATGCCATAAGCGTAGAGAATGATTTGAATTATTGCTTTAATTATTGTTTTTTTGAGGTGTAAAAATAAAATGATAAAAAAATACATAAAGCAATCTATTTTAATAACCCTTTTGGGGTTTTCTTTAAATTCTTCTTCTCAAACGACTAAGTTTCAACGAATAATTGGCGGTACAGGCGACGATAGAAGTTATAGCATGAACCAAACCAAGGACGGGGGCTATATTTTAACAGGTGCTACACAAAGTTTTGGCTCTGGCGGCGAGGATATTTATCTGACCAAGACCGATGGTCTAGGGAAAGTAGTATGGAGTAAAACCTATGGTACGTCTAATAATGAGAAAGGCTGGAAGGTAAAGCAAACGAGTGATTCTGGTTTTGTAGTGGTGGGTACTGCATCAACCAAAAAAGGCGATGGTATTTTTTTAAAGACGGATATGAATGGAGCTATTAAATGGGGTTATATTTATAATAGCGATAGTACAGAACAGTTTTATAATGTAATTGAATCAAGAATAGATGGCGCATTCTACCTTACTGGTTATATGAAAACAGATTCATTTGGTACCGATGCATTTATTTCGAAATATTCGGCTTCTGGGAATTTCTTATGGCAGAGGTTGATTGGTGGGGTTATGGATGAAGAAGGGTATGCTATTGTTGAAGAATTAAATGGCAATGTTGCTATTGTCGGAAAGGTTGTTGACGATAATGTAACTTACGGTGGTACCAATGGTGCTATGGGCGATGAGGATATTTTTATATCTCGATTTACACCTGCTGGCAAAAATATTTGGACAAAAAATTATGGAACCATTGGCAAAGATCAGGCCATGGATATAAAATATTTAAAGGGTGAATATGTTGTGGCGGGTTGGACAATGGCTGGATCCATTGACGGAGATATTATGGTAGCAATTGTAGATACCAGTGGCAGTTTTACAAAAGCGTTTAGCATAAGTGGAAGTGGAAGCTCACGCGCTTTTTCTCTGATTATTAATCCCGACGAATCGTTTTCAATTACAGGTTATATGAATACAGTGGCAAATGACCGTGAAGCTTTTTATTTAAATACTTCGCGTGGTGGATTTGTTGGAGCCTTTAATTTATTAGGAGGATCTGGCATCGATGGAAATTGGCCAAGTGAAATTACAAGAACCATTGATGGAGGATATACTGTGTTTACATCAAGCAATTCATTTAAGTCAAGTAGCTCGTATGAATTATATATGGTAAGATTGGATAATAATGGAAGTGGAGATTGCAACCAAAGTTCTACAAGTGGAGCCAATAAAACACTCTACATGCAAACCGATACATTTGGATTTACACGAGCAGGATTTGTATCAAACACCTTGTCTTTAACCACCAAAAGTATTACCACATTAAAAGATTCAGTATTGTGTTGTAAGCTTCAAGCGCAAATAGTTGGTAAAACCGTGCGCATTTGTAAAGGTGAGGGTATAAGAATTGGAAAGCCGGCCATTCCTGGATATGTATATAAATGGAATGCAATTGGAGGTTCATATACTTCATCAGAGGCAAGTCCTTTGGTTACCCCAACATCAAATACAACGTATAAATTAGTAGTAAGTTCGTCAGATGGTAAATGTAAAAAAGATTCAGCTACTGTTGTTTTATCCATTAGGGCTGATTTGGCCAACAAGAATTTTGTTCGCGATACCTTTTTCTGCATTGGAGATTCAGTGAAAGTAAAAGCACGTTCAGGTGCTATAAGCTATACATGGTTAGGCAAAAAGACAAATATGTCAGGACAAACCGTTATCTTATTTCAGGAGGATGTAGTTGTATTAACAATAACCGATACTACAACCTGCAAATACAACGATACGTTTAAAGTAGTTAAAAAAAGTTTGCCAGTATTTAATTTAGGCAACGATACCACCATTTGCGATAATACCAAAATATCCTTAAGCGGTCCTGCAAAAATGAAAACGTATAATTGGAATAGCGGACAAGCTACCACAAGAACCTTTTTGACCTCGGAAGAAAAAATACATACCTTATCAGTGGTTGATAGCTTTGGTTGTAAATTTAATGACACCAAAGTAATTTATAATAATCCATCTTCTTCGTTTAGCCTTGGCCCTGATACCGCTATTTGCAAAGGAATAAATCATACTATTTTAGGCCCCGGTGCACTTACTAATTATTATTGGAATGGCGTATCAACCTTTAACGCAAATAAAGTAGTAAATAATGCAGGCACATACATTTGTCAGGCTCAAAATACATTCGGGTGCAAGCATACCGATACCATAATCATAAAGCTTAAACCTGATCCTACATTTAGTTTGGGTGCCGATGGCGGTGTGTGTATTAGCGGAGGAAGAAACCTTGTAGGTCCGGCTAATATGGTTAAATATCAGTGGGACGATGGATCTTCAAATTCAAGCTATGATGTGTTTAAAGCTGGCGTATTTTGGTTGAAAGTTACGGGTACAAATGGTTGCATTTTTACCGATTCTATTAAACTTACACTTGTAGCCAATCCAACACCTGAATTAGGGAATGATACCACTATTTACGATTGTGATACTATTTATTTAGATGCTGGAAATTATGCGGCGTATAAGTGGAATACAGGTCAAACTACGCGAAAACTAATGGTCACTAAAGCCAATCTTTATGAAGTAACCGTTACCGATAATAATACCTGTCGTGGTATTGATGATAAGTCAGTAAAAACTAAAGTTTGCAATAAGTCGGTTAATTATTTAAAAATACCTGGACTGATTGTACAGCCTAATCCTGCTACCAATAAATTGAATATTGAATGGCTAGCCAATGGTAAGGATGCTTCATACGCTATATATGATATACAAGGAAAGGCAATACTTGAGCAAAAAGCGATCCCTGGATTAGGCAATTATACAATAGATGTAAGCGATTGGGATAGAGGAGTGTACTATGTAAAAGTTACGACTAGCTCAATTTTTCAAACTCTAAAAATAATTTTAAAATAAATTACACCTACCTTTGAAAATGGATACCTGTTATTCTTCGACGATTTAATTCATCGAAAAACAACAGGTATTTATTTTTAAATAACTATAATATAATCCAATGTCGATTGAAGTTGAGGGTTTAACCAAATTTTATGGTAATCAAAAAGCGGTTGATGATATCTCCTTTTCAATAAAATCAGGAGAAATTGTAGGGTTTTTGGGGCCAAATGGAGCTGGAAAATCTACGACTATGAAAATGCTTACCTGTTTTTTGAACCCATCATCAGGTATAGCCAAAGTATGTGGTATTGACACCTCAATATCGCCTATAGAGGTAAAGCGGCAGATAGGATATTTGCCTGAGCATAATTCACTTTACTTGGACATGTATGTTAAAGAATACCTGGGTTTTGTGGCGGGATTGTATAATTTGAAACAAAACACGAGCCAACACATAAAATTAATAATTGAAAAAACTGGGTTAGGCCAAGAGCAAAATAAAAAAATTGGAGAATTGTCTAAGGGATACAGACAAAGAGTTGGTTTAGCTCAAGCCATGATTCATAATCCTAAAGTATTAATTTTGGATGAACCTACCTCGGGTCTTGATCCTAATCAGATTAATGATATTCGCAAGTTGATTATTGAATTTGGGAAAGACCGAACGGTATTATTATCGACCCATATAATGCAAGAAGTTGAAGCTATGTGCGATAGGGTTATCATTATCAATAAGGGAAAGATGGTGGCCGATGATACAACACAGTCATTGCAAAAGAGATTTAAATCTACCTTAATTCTTAATGTAGAATTTAAAAATACCGTTAAGGAATCAGAATTGAATGCCATATTAGGCGTTGGGAGCGTTACTGAATATGGCAAAAATAAATGGAAGCTATCTGCAGAAAAAGGTACAGACTTGCGCGAAGCCGTTTTCCAATTTGCGGTAGATACAGGTAATATAATATTATCGCAAAACGAAGAAGAGCAGCGCTTGGAAGAAATATTTCAACATTTAACAAAAAACGGATGATTCCATTATTTATAAAAGAGATTCGAAGTTTTCTAAGTTCGCTTATTGCCATAGTTGTCATCGTGGTATTTCTTTTAGCCATAGGGTTATTTATGTGGATTTTTCCCGATAGCAATACATTAGACTATGGTTATTCTAATTTGGACATACTTTTTAGTATGGCCCCATTGATTTTTATATTTCTTATTTCAGCTATTACCATGCGCTCATTTGCCGAAGAAAAGCGATTAGGTACGTTTGAATCTTTGGTTACCAAACCTATAAGCAATCTTCAAATTATAATTGCAAAATATTTTGCAGGATTGGTATTAGTCTTATTTTCATTAATACCAACGTTAATCTATTATTATACCATTTATCAATTAGGGGCACCCAAAGGAAATATTGATTCAGGAGCAATTTTGGGTTCCTATATCGGGCTCCTATTATTAGGGAGTTGCTATGTAGCTATTGGGATATTTGCTTCTTCGTTAACCGAAAATCAAATTATAGCCTTTATAATAAGTATGTTCTTATGCTTTTTTTGTTATTCGGCGTTCGAACAACTAAGTAAATTAAGTGTATTTAGCCCTATTGATTATCTTTTGGAATGGATAGGAATAAATTACCATTACCAGAGCATTAGTCGCGGTGTACTTGACACAAGAGACGTAATTTATTTTATTAGTTTTACGGCTCTATTTTTAGGATTTACATTTAATCGGATGAGTAAAGGAAAATGAAATTGGTTATAAATTGGATAAATAAATTAACCAAAGGGAAAATTTCCGCTCCTTTCTTATTATTTATAACCTGCGTATTGGTAGCTAATTTATTAGCGGATGTCGTTTATTATAGGTTTGATTTAACGAAGGAAAAGCGATATACTTTAGCCGAATCATCTAAAAAATTACTAGCCAAGGTTGATGATGTGGCTTTCTTTACAATCTATCTAGATGGTGAAATTCCGGCAGATTATAAGCGACTCAAGGAAGCAACGCGCGATATGTTGAATGAGTTTAGGGTTATTGCAGGTTCTAATATTGAATTTGAATTTGAAGATATTTTAAAAGCTAAAGATATTAAAGAAAAGGATGAAATTTTAAAACAATTCGTTTCAAAGGGGATTGAAATTTCTCGTCCCGAACTTAAAGCAGATGAAGCCCCATCGGATAGATATATCATTCCTGGAGGTATGGTTTTTTATAAGGGTCAAGAATATCCTATTAATTTATTAAAGAAAAAATTTGGCAACAGCATTGAAACGGATATCAACGAATCGATAGAATTGTTGGAATATGAAATTGGCAATGTAATTAGGAAATGTGTAGCGGGCAAAGAAGTTAAGATAGCGATGATAAGTGGGCATGGCGAACTGAATGATTTGGAAGTAGCCGATATAGCCAATGAACTAGGAACGTATTATAATGTAAGCCGATTTAACTTAAATATAAACGATACAAATTGCTTGAAACAAGTTGGTAGGTCGGTTTTAGATTCTGGTGTGCGAGGTCCTCAGGTGTTAATTACAAAACTTATCGAAAAACTTACGACCTATAAAGGTATAATAATTGCAAAACCCCGAACGCACTTTCAAGATATTGAAAAATTTATCATTGATCAATATGTAATGAATGGGGGAAAGGTAATTTGGCTGGTGGAGAGTTTGAATGCAGAAATGGATAGTGTGGGGCGATATGGAACCATTTTTACATACGATTATGATCTTAACCTTAATGACTTGTTATTTAGGTATGGCGTTAGAGTTAATTTGGATTTGGTGCAAGATATACAATGCCATGGTATACCCGTTATGCTTAAAGGAGGTGGGGGCAAGCCCGACTTTAAACCTTGGATATTTTACCCTTTGGTGAATGCAGCGGATAGTATGCATCCAATTGTTAAAAATATAAGCAGTGTTTGGACCCAATTTACAAGCAGTATTGATACTACCACTAACCCTGCTATAAAGAAAACCATTTTATTGCATTCGTCGCCCTATTCACGCACGGCAGGAAACCCGGTAAATGTAGCATTAGAAATTTTAGGCATTCAACCTAATCCGGCGGTATTTAATAAGCCTTACCAACCAGTTGCAGTATTATTAGAGGGGACATTTCGATCCTTTTATGAGCATGTTAGTGGCATAAAACAAAATATACCCTACAAAAGTAAAGTTGATAAAAATAGCATGATTGTTATTTCGGATGGCGATATCATTCGCAATCAAGTGAAGAAGGAGACTGGTGAAATATATCCTTTAGGATTCGACCGGTTTGCAAGTCAGGCTTTTGGCGAGCCCGTAACGTTTGCTAATAAAAAGTTTATTTTAAATTGTGTAGATTATTTGTGCGATGAGACCAACCTAATTGAAGTGCGTACTAAAGATGTTGAACTGCGCTTATTGGACAAAGCACGTATTAAAAATGAAAAACTTTATTGGCAATTCTTAAATATGGTAGCTCCTATTGCGGCGATATTGGCTTTTGGGTTTGTGAATGCCTGGTGGCGAAGAAGAAAATACGCAATGTAATTTTTTGTCATTCCGACGAAGGAGGAAACTATTATCGTATGAGAGATGTCGCCAATGAAAAATAGGGACAAGCTCTTCATCGACATGACAAAAAAACTATAACACCCCTTTTACAGGATATTTCCCTTTGTAAAGTCTATAAAACGATTTCATAAATTCAAGGTCCTTTTCTAAGTTGCCTGTAGGGAAAAAAGGCGTTGCTATAACAACATTTTTTTTTGAATAATCTAAAGCAACCATTTGTATTGGGATATTTGCTTTTAGTGCAATCTGATAAAAACCAGTTTTCCAATGTGGGTTATAGCTTCGCGTTCCTTCAGGAGTTATGGTAATATTGAATTCGGATTGGGTATTAAAAATTTCAACTATTTGATCAACAAGATTTGTTTTTTTTTTGCGATCAACCGGAAAACCACCCAATGCTTTGAATAAATATCCCAAAGGCCAAATAAATAATTCTTTTTTTGCAATATACCATGCGTTTAATCGCATGGTGCTCCTGGCCCAATGGCCTATCATAAAATCCCAATTGCTGGTGTGTGGCGCCACTACCATTACAAATTTTTTATGACTTGGTTTAGTCCCAATTATGCTCCAACCTAAAATGGTTTCAAAAATTAGGATAAGCAGAGGGCGAAGGAATTTGCCGTACATGAGGTGTTGGATTTTTGATTGTGATATTAAGTAAGTGCTATTTAAATCTTACAATGTTTCAAAAACATTTCTCAAACTTCCTACAAGCGGAACTGATTTTCTGGTTTCAAGATCCATTATTACAAATGTAACATCAGCATCGCATATGATTTGGTCTGTTTTTTTGTTTTTTAAACAATGGTACACCACAACGCTTTTATTGCCAATATGTTTTAAAGTGGTTTGCACTTCTAAACCATCATTAATAAACGAGGCTGCTCTATAATTAATATTAATATTAACAATCACAAACCCAAGATTTCTTTCGCTGAAAAATCCCGAAGCAATGATGGGGCCTAAGGCTTCCCAACGTGCAATTTCCATAAATTCAAGGTATCGAGCATTATTGGTATGGCCAAATACATCAATGTGAAACCCTCTAATAGTTATATCTGTACTGTGAACTTTCATTTAATTAGCGAATTTAATATTATTCATACATACAATTAATCAAAAATTTAGTGTAATCGGTACTTGGTTTTGTAATAAGGTTTAGCGCGCTGTTTTGTTCTTCGATATTGCCATCCTTTAATACAATAATATGGTCGGCCATATAACCTACACTGTTCAAATCATGTGAAATGAACAAATAGGTAAGGCATAATTTTAGTTGTAAATCTTTTAATAAATTTAATATTTGAGACTGAACTGAAACATCCAAAGCTGCTACCGATTCGTCCAAGATAAGTATTGAAGGCTCCAAAGAAAGGGCTCTTGCGATACATACCCGTTGCCTTTGTCCTCCACTCATTTGATGAGGGTATTTGTCGTAAAAATCTTCAGTAAGTCCGGTAAGGTATAATAATTCTAAAGTTTTTTGTTTCGCTTCTTTTTTGTTGGCCACCATTCCATGTACAAGTAGGGGTTCGCAAATGGCTTCGCCACCTGTAAGTGAAGGATTTAAAGACGAGAATGGGTCTTGAAAAACCATTTGAATTTGACGCCCGGTATTCATCGAATTCATAGTATGAATTTTTATTTCTCCCTGAGTTAAATTTTCTAATCCTGTCAAAATTTTAGCCAAGGTGCTTTTTCCGCATCCCGATTCACCTACTATTCCAATGGTTTGACCTTGATTTATTTTAAAGCTTATTCCGTTTAAAACGGCTTTCTGAGCTCTTGATTTGCCCATTAATCCTGACTTACCATAGGTTTTACTCAAATGGTTAATCTCCATAATTACGTCTTGCTGAATATGGGGTTTTCGAGCTTCTGAAATAAATATTTTTTCCGAAAATGTACCATCCTGGTGCTCGGTTAGCAAATCGGGTATGGTTGGTAAAATTTGCCCTGCACTTTTATAATGAGGCCTAGTATACATTAACGCCTTGGTGTAAGGATGTTTAGGGTGGTTAAATATTTCATTCGATGTGCCTTGTTCAACTAAATTGCCTTTATACATCACTAAAATTGAATCAGCAATCGATTTTAAGCAGTTTAAATCATGAGAGATAAACTGCTTAAA
>CANMPY010000038.1 GCA_947499775.1 Bacteroidota bacterium
AAAATATTTTAAAGCTTTATTTTTTGCCCTTATCAAATCAAAACTTATACTATTCTCAAAATTTGCTGCGGCTTGACTAACTTTATTTTGCAATAAAATAAGGGTTAATATTAATCCGATTAGGGCCGTAAAAACTCGGGGAAAGGATATTTTTTCCAAGAAATGCGCCATCCATTCTAAGGCATTTTCAATGCTTTCAAAAAACATGGGGTTGGCTGCCGAATAAATAAACATCAAAACCAAAATCGTAAAAATTGGTAAAAAAATAAATTTTATAAATGGTGTTATTTTTTTAAGCCATCCCGTTTCTCTATTTCCTTTAAAGGTGTCGATTGAGGCCTTTATACCGGTCCACAAAAAAAGAGGTGCAATTTGAACATGTTTGATTCGGCTATAACAGGCCACCGAAACAAAAAGCACTGTAAAAAGCCAATAAATATAAAGGCTATAGGTTGTGTTTGCCATAAGCACCGCAACCGTTGAAACAATAGCTAAAATCTGAATAAACCGGAAAGTATTACTTTGATTAGTTGGCTGCAAAAACCCGTAGGTAAGTCCAAATACAAGCAATGAAAAAATCAAGTAATTTAAGCCTGCCGAATGTTCAAAAAACAAGGCCTGAAAAATAAAAGCCACCAAAAGTGAAATCGGCAAAACGTATTTTTGTTGAGTAATCATCGTTCAATAAAACGCTAAGGAACACTAATTTATTTTATTGCACAACCTAAATTTCAGACTTAAAAAGCCGAATGGTTGAAATTTATCGATAGATTACCGAATTAACGGCATCCAATATGCGTTTCACATTTGGCAAAAATTCATCAACTAAGGTTGGCGCATATGGTAAAGGCGTATCGCGGGTGGTTACACGAGTGATAGGTGCATCCAAATAATCGAAAGCATATTTCTGCATCCAATAGGCTATCTCGCTCGAAATACTTGCCAACGGCCAAGCCTCTTCAACTACTACCATACGGTTTGTTTTTTTAACAGAATCAAGCAGGGTTTGATAATCAATAGGCCTTACTGTTCTTAAATCAATAACTTCAGCCTTAATTCCGTTTTTTGCTAGTTCAACAAGCGCCTGATCCACTACCCTCATCATCTTACCAAAACTCACTATCGTTACATCCGTTCCTTCTTGTATTACATTAGCCTTACCCAAAGGAATTAGATATTCGCCATCAGGCACCTCTCCCTTAAAACCATACATTTGCTCCGATTCCATAAAAATTACGGGATCATTGTCGCGAATTGATGTTTTTAAAAGTCCTTTGGCATCCATCGGATTACTTGGCACTACAACCTTTAATCCAGGGCAATTGGCATACCAATTTTCAAAATTTTGCGAATGTTGAGCACCCAATTGCCCTGCACTTCCAGTTGGGCCTCTGAATACCATCGGTGCTCCAAAATGCCCTCCACTCATGGAACGTATTTTTGCAGCAGCATTAATAACTTGATCAATGGCTACCAGTGAAAAATTAAACGTCATGAATTCAACGATTGGTCTCAATCCACTCATTGCAGCACCAACTGCAATACCTGAAAAACCAAGTTCTGCTATAGGAGTATCTACAATTCGTTTCGAGCCAAACTCTTCTAACATTCCCTGGCTTACCTTATAGGCTCCATTATATTCAGCTACTTCCTCACCAATTAATAAAATTTTGGGGTCTAGTCGCATCTCTTCTTGCATGGCTTCACGAAGCGCTTCACGAAATTGTAATGTTCTCATTTTTAAATATCCTCGTAATAACCTTTAACCTACAAAATTCTTTCTCAGTATTTCGGTTTAAAAGTGTGCAAAAATAGGGTATAGAATCTAAAATAGAAATGTGAAATTCTGAAGGCTTGCTTTAGTATCTGTATTAGAAGGGCAGCTACTCAAAAATACAAGCCAGTATCGCACCGCTACAACCTCCTACCCTTGCTGCATTCCTGCCCTGGGGGATTAAAAGGGAGCTGGTCGTACTGACTTGCGCTGCAAAACTAATGCATTTTTATTATAAAGTTTTAGGGGGCCAACAATATATCTAAGAATTATTTTCATCATGATATCCTTTTTTTTGCGTTTATGTAAACGATTGATCAATGAATAATTTTCATTGATTCAATTTAGCAAGCCACTGATAGGTTTGCAACTCATAAATCTGAGCTTATTTTTCATTTTGATTATACGCGAAAAAGGCCAATAATTCTTCCATTAGCTACCTAGTAAATATATATTTTTCAAATATCAGTCATAGCTAAACTTCTGTTGTTTTGCTAAAATCCATAAAAAATGAGTCTACTTTTTTTTAAGATAATTTCACCTATGTCATTTAGCAGGTACCAAAATGTGTACTTTCATTTAATAATCCCATATCTTAGTAATACATTTGCCACGCGATGTATGATTTAGAATTCAATAAAAACGAAGACAACTTGAAGCGAAATTGGAATCAAATTAAGCTACAGGGCGAGGCTATTGAAAAAGGAGGAGGAGCCGCCGCAAGTGCAAAACAGAAGAACAATGGGAAAATGTTGGCACGTGAACGAATAGAATACCTAAAAGACAAGGAAGCCCCTTTTTATGAAATTGGTCTCTTTGCCGGATATGGTATGTATGAAGAATACGGAGGATGTCCTTCGGGTGGAGTAGTTGGGGGTATAACAACGGTTGCAGGTCGCCAATGTATTGTTGTGGCCAATGATGCTACCGTTAAAGCTGGGGCATGGTTTCCAATAACAGCTAAAAAAAATCTTAGGTTCCAAGAAATAGCTATGGAAAACCGGCTTCCTATTATTTACTTGGTAGATAGTGCCGGAATATTTTTACCCATGCAAGATGAAATATTTGCTGATAAATACCATTTTGGGCGAATATTTCGAAACAATGCTGTTTTAAGCAGCATGGGTATTACTCAAATAGCCGCGGTAATGGGGAGTTGTGTAGCAGGGGGAGCTTACTTGCCCATAATGAGCGACGAAGCCCTGATTGTGGACAAAACTGGATCTATTTTCTTAGCAGGCAGCTATCTTGTTAAAGCTGCGATCGGCGAAATTATTGATAACGAAACGCTTGGTGGCTCAATAACTCATGCCGAAATTTCGGGCGTCATTGATGACCGATTCCCTAACGATCAATCCTGCTTAGACCGCATTAAGTTTATCATGGATAAAATTGGGAGTTCAACAAAAGCTGGAATAGATAGAAAAAAATCAATCCCGCCACTAAAAAACCCGACCGAAATTTATGGACTATTACCAGAAAACAAGTCAAAGCCTTATAAAACCATCGAACTCATCGAAAGATTGGTAGACAATTCTGAATTCGAACAATACAAAAAAGGGTATGCAGCAACTATACTATGTGGCTATGCACGAATCGATGGTTGGGCTGTAGGAATAGTAGCCAACAATAGAGAAGTCGTAAAATCAAAAAAAGGCGAAATGCAATTTGGTGGAGCAATCTATTCAGATTCAGCTGAAAAGGCAGCTCGATTCATCATGAATTGCAACCAAAAAAAAATACCCTTGGTATTTCTTCAGGATGTAACAGGTTTTATGGTAGGATCGCGTAGCGAACAAAATGGTATAATTAAAGATGGCGCAAAAATGGTAAATGCCATGAGCAATAGTACCGTGCCAAAATTTACTGTTATTATTAGCAATAGTTATGGGGCAGGCAATTATGCCATGTGTGGCAAGGCTTACGACCCAAGACTAATTGTTGCATGGCCAACAGCAAAAATTGCAGTTATGGGTGGCGAACAAGCCGCCAAAACACTATTGCAATTGGAAAAATCAAAAACAGGAACACTTACAGAAGAGGATGAACAAAAATTACTTGCCAAAATTACCGACAAATACAATTCGCATACTACTGCCATTTATGCTGCATCAAACCTATGGGTTGATGCTATAATAGACCCTTTAGAAACACGAAATTGGATTTCGCTTGGCATTGAAGCCGCCAATAATGCCCCAATCGAAAAATTTAATCTTGGTGTAATCCAAACCTGACACTATTATTACATTGAATGTAAGTGCTGATGAATATAACAACCTCACACTTTATTGCTTTTATTCTCAGTAAAAAAAAACATAAACCCCGCTGTCACATTTTATACCTAGATTACATCTTGTATAATATTGCCGTTACAAGTATTTTTGTAGTTTATATGAGGAAATTCTTCGTCTTATTATTTTTAACATTCACATTCAACGCATTTAGTCAAACTCCAACGACTGCTGCCTCAAATATTAATTTTACGTTTATTGGTTGCAACGAATTTACCATGACCTGGACTAAAGGAAATGGAAATGAAAGGGTTGTTTTTGTGCGTGAAGCTTCGACCGTTAATGATGTACCCGAAAATGACAATTACTATACTGAAAATGCCATATTTGGAATTGGCGAACAAATAAAAAATGACGGATTACACTTTTGTGTATATCGAGGTAATGGAAGTACAATAACCGTTAAAGGACTTAAAAATGTTACTAAGTATTATGTAGCAATTTTCGAATACAATGGAAGTGGGGGGATATACAACTACCTTACTTCATCCTATCCCTCAAGCAATGTTACCACTAAAAATATTGTGGCTAGTTTTATTAATGATAGCGCCCGCTGTCAACAAGGCAATACCATTAAATACACCAACAAAACTACATGCGATTTAACCCCTTTAACCTACTCATGGAAATTTGTAGACGGCGACTCTTCTAATCTTAAAGACCCCAGCCACTCCTATGCTACACCTGGTATAAAACCAACTACACTGATTGCACGTGCACCAGGATGTTATAGCACCATCAAAATTAATGAATATATCTGGCCTCATCCTGAAGCTAAATTTAAATTAGATGTTACACTACTGCCACAAAACGATACCGTTCAGTGCTTTTTTGGAAATAGATTTACATTTAAAAATGAAACAAAATTATTAGATATTGGTTATGGTCCTTCGAGCATGCGCTATGAATGGTACTCCGACCTTGATACCTTTTTATTTTCTACTGGGCACAAAGCCGATAGAAAATTCCCTACGGATGGAATAAAAAAAGTAAAGTTAGTGGCGATTTCAAATCGAGGATGCCGCGATTCAATATTTCATACTTATCGCGTGTTACCAAGGGCTATAGACCCTAGCAAAGTTGTTTTTAGCAATAAGTCTATGTGCCTTAGCAACTCTACCTTTACATTTACCAACAATAGTCCTAATTCGCTTCAGCCATCCAAGTGGTTTTTCAGAGAAGAGTTTAGCCCTATAAATGATGATTCGGCTATTGGTCAAACCGTTACTTATAAAAAATTTAATAAAATTGGAAAAAAATATGTCTATCTGCGATGCTACGATATCGGGGGATGCCTTGACCAATTAAAAGACAGTATCGATTTATTTAAAAACTCAAACGTTACATTTACTGGGCTTAACCCTGTGTATTGTCTAAACGATCCCAATGCCATCTTAAAACCAACACCAGGCAAAGGTGATTTTTCGGGCACCAATGTAATACCTAGTGACAGCACCTTTCGGCCTATTTCAATCGGTACGTTTAAAGTGTATTATGTTATATCACAAGGAGGCTGTAAGGATAGTTTTTCTCAATCAACCACTGTATTAAACAAACCAATTGTAAATTTGGGTAATGACACCATTATCTGCAAGGATTCTCCTTTGCAATTAAATGTTAGCCCTACATTTGCAACTACATGGTTATTAAATTCGAATATTGTTTCGTCACAGTCGTATCTTAACATCAATCAAAATGGAACTTACCGCGTAATATGTAAAGAAGGCAATTGTTCAGATACTGATGATATTGTAATTCGTTCCTTAAACACCCCAACGCTTGCCACCTCTAAAGATACAACGCTATGTGGCGGAAGTTATTTAAAATTCAATTTAAAAGTAGAAGATGGTACAGTAGTTTGGAACGATGGCAATACCCAACGCGATCGTGATATTTCAACTTCTGGGTTCTACAAAGTTTATGTGTCTAACAAATGCGGAGCGGTTAGCGATAGTTTTAACCTTACTGTAGAAGAAACAGCATGTATTATATTTTTCCCAAATGCCTTTACGCCAAATGCCGATGTGCTCAATGATACATGGCAACCCTATGGCAAATATGAATTTGTCAAAATGAATATTTTTAACCGTTGGGGCGAGCATGTGTATTCCTCCGACAAAAGCCCAATTTGGGATGGTTACGATGGGAAAAACCGATGTTTGGCTGGAGTTTACAACTGTATTTTCGAATACCTCATTCAAGATGGCAATACCATGAAAAAAATAACCCAGGGGGTAATTATTCATTTAGTATTATAACTAAGGGTTAATCTTTAATCCTTATAAAATTGGCGGTAAAATTATTTTAATTTTGCCCCAATGATCGGTTCAGTCAAAAAACGAATTATAAAAGCGGACACAGGCAATACTCTTTCTTGTAAAGGGTGGATTCAAGAAGCTGCATTACGAATGTTATGCAACAACCTTGACCCTGAAGTAGCCGAAAAGCCAGAAAATT
Source organism: Bacteroidota bacterium (assembly GCA_947499775.1). Classification (GTDB taxonomy): domain Bacteria; phylum Bacteroidota; class Bacteroidia; order NS11-12g; family UBA9320; genus JABWCE01. Next base: position 6,523 of record CANMPY010000038.1, read on the forward strand.
TAGTAGTATATGGCGGTACTGGAAAGGCTGCACGCAATTGGGAAAGCTTTGATTTAATTGTAAAAGCACTTAAAGATTTAGAAGATACTGAAACACTACTCGTACAATCGGGCAAACCGGTAGGAATATTACCTACACATAAGGATGCCCCAAGGGTAATTATTGCCAATTCGAACCTTGTTCCGCATTGGGCCACATGGGAAAAATTCAGAGAGTTGGAAGCCAAGGGCCTAACGATGTATGGGCAAATGACAGCAGGATCATGGATTTATATAGGATCTCAAGGTATTGTGCAAGGCACTTACGAAACCTTTGGTGAAGCAGCCCGCCAACATTTTAATGGCACCCTAAAAGGAACCTTAACCGTAACAGCTGGGCTTGGAGGTATGGGTGGTGCTCAAACCTTGGCAGTTACTATGAACGAAGGCGTTTGCCTTGCCGCCGAAATGGAAGAATGGCGTATTCGAAAGCGTTTAGAAACACGCTATTTAGATGTTATGATTCACGATTTAGATGAAGCCATCGACAAGGCGTTAATTGCAAAACAAAAGAAAGCAGCTGTTTCAATAGGGTGGCCTGGCAATGCCGTTGATTTACTTGCACGGTTAAAGGAACGCGGAATTATTCCTGATCTTTTAACCGACCAAACGAGTGCACACGATGCTTTGGTAGGATATTTCCCAAAGGATATGGATGTAGAAGCAGCTGATCGATTAAGAGCACTTGACCCTGAAAAGTATGTAAAACTTAGCTACGCCACAATGGTCGAACACGTGCAACTTATGCTTTATTTCCAAAGCCAAGGAAGTATCACCTTCGATTATGGCAATAACTTAAGAGGAAGAGCCTTAGAAATGGGTGTAAAAAACGCATTTGATTACCCAGGTTTTGTTCCTGCATTTATTCGCCCATTATTTTGTGAGGGTAAAGGCCCCTTCCGATGGGCCGCTTTAAGTGGTGACCCTGAAGATATTTATACTACCGATCGTGAAATATTAAAATTATTTCCAGAAAATGAAGGATTGAAACGTTGGATTACCTTAGCCAAAGACAAAATTGCGTTTCAAGGATTGCCCTGCCGTATTTGTTGGCTTGGGCAAGGTGAAAGGGAAAAAGCTGGTAAGCTATTTAATGATTTGGTTAAGGATGGAAAGGTAAAATCGCCTATCGTAATTGGGCGCGACCACTTAGATACTGGATCAGTGGCAAGCCCTAACCGTGAAACCGAAGCCATGAAAGACGGAAGCGATGCAATTGCCGATTGGCCTATATTAAATGCTTTAATCAATACGGCCGGTGGGGCCAGTTGGGTAAGCCTTCATCATGGAGGCGGAGTGGGTATTGGCTATAGCATTCATGCCGGTATGGTAATTGTAGCCGACGGAACCAAGGAAGCTGAAATACGATTAAGCCGCGTGCTGCACAACGACCCAGCTATGGGCGTAATACGCCATGCTGATGCAGGCTACGACATAGCCTTGGATACTGCTCGGAAATTTAGACTGGATATTAAAGAGCGGTTAAAATAAATTTAGGGCAGTATTAAAATGTTAACCTGCATTGCAAGAAGTTAATTAAAATAAATAGCGCACCATTACTCTACCGATGTGTAAAACTGAGCTATGCTGCGACTTTCGGCCATCATAGCTCAAATCCATTTGAATATGACTAGCTAACCGTTGTTGGTAAAGAATAGTCCAAGTGTAATTTTGGCCTGGCAATAACCCCCTTAATAGCTCATAACCCAATGGGTTGCTTGCATCGCCAGTATATTTAATGTTAACCCATCGAAAGGTTCCGCTAAAACTTCCTTTTTCAATTTTACTAAAGCGCAGTTCTAATCCCGCTTCCAGATTTTGGCAGCTTAAGGTATCAGCATTAGCGTGGTAATATTTCCCGATAAGTGCAACACCCTGGTTGTTATTTTTAGAGGTAAATTGCAATTGGGGCTCGGCAGAATAAAACACATAATCGTAATTTCGAGTGGTTAAAAGCTGTGAAAATGAACTGCGCTTACCATGTATGGCTTGAATAACTGAGCCATATTTTCTGCTAAAATTAATGCGGGTATTTAAAACGGTTTCTTCTTGCTCTCGCGTTTCGAACCCATTTACTAACAAAACCTTCGACTGGCTAGAGGTTCGATTTATATCACCCGACCACGTTGGGTTATTCCTATTAATAAATAAAGAACCTCGTAAAGCTGCATTGCTCGATATCAATTGGCTATCATTAACCGAAAAAATAAACGGGTTTAAATTTAATAAAGCATCATTGGCTGTGGTGCGCCTATCGGTACGATAAACAATTAAAGCCGAAACCCGAGTTAGACCTTTCTTTAACCCTTTCTTTTTATGCCAACTTTGTGGCGACGAGAGAGCAAGACTCTGATTAAACTGAATAGTCTTACTTTTAATAAACTCTTGGACCGGCAGATACGTTTTAATAAAATTGGCTCTTTTTCTATCATATTCACTCGCTAGTTCAAATTCATTAAGTGACTGTACTTTATTACTATCATAATCTTTCCATATATATACGCCATTGCCATCGGCTACTTGGAAGTATACAAATTCGCGTTTTTGCTCCTGCCCGGTTCCAACTTGGTAATAGGTATTAAACTTAACAGCCTTTTTAAAAAATGGGATATCTGCTTCAATGCGACCCAAGGTGTTTTTTTCAGATTCGCCTTTTGTAGCAAAACTATCCAAAAACACAAGCGACCTAAGGGTTCCCTTAAGCGCTATACGCCCCCCATTTTTACCTCTGTAGCCACCATGAATACTTAATTCTTCTGCTGTGGTTGCTGCACCAAGAACACCTTTCACAGGCAATTTGTCGCTTCTGTGTTCTGCTAAAACCCCATATGTCAACTGATTGCTATCCGTGCTCTCAAGATATAATCGCGCTGCATTATATTTAAACGAACCCAACAAACAACTGTCGGTATTATGATTAAATTTACTTTGCTCATCGTGCCAACCTAAGCCTATTTTGCCCAACTTTAGGTTGCGCATTAAGTCAAAATCATAGTTCCAAAATGTATTTTTTCGAATACCATCCTCACTAAAAATACTATTGCTCATCCGTTCTGTTGAAGCTTTTGATGTTAGTTTTTTTATTTTTAACAAAGCATCCAAACTATGGCTTAATCCATTTAAATCATTCGATCGCCTATAAATCCCCGCTTTGTAACTTATTTTATAAAGGCCTTTCTGCTCAAAAAGCAGATCGTAATTGGCAATCAACTCTGGAAGATTAATGGTTTTAGGAGTTTGCGTAATATTTATTTGTTTATTCCATGCGCGTTCAAATTCAACAAGGCGATACCGTTCTACATAATTAAAATTTTTGGTAACAATTTCAGTTCTAAGTTGATTGGTTACTATGTGCTTCTTTCCATTTTTTTGTAATGCTAAACTATTTTTAAAACCAAATACCAAACCAAACCCATCGTCATTCAATTTGTCAATCTTCGAAAACGTATTGCTATTGCTGTTGCTATATACCCCTTCTAAGAAAGTTTCGGTTTGACCAAATTTTTTCTTCACACCAAAAGTTAACATTTGAGAACGTTTGGGTGCAATTAGCTGTTCAATAGGCTCATAGTCGCCCTGAGGCACACCTAATACAGGCATTACCCATTCAAAAACCCTTCCATTGGCTGTACTTGTTTTTTGCCTATAATTGCCCTTACCTAAACCAACCAAACTAAAAGTAACTTCATAGAAAATAGTATCTGACAGTGGTATTTGACTATAAACAAATAAATCCTTAAAGCCTAAACTATCAATTTTTTTATATAAAAGCTTTGAGGGGTCAAAATCCTTAACTGCTCTAATCCTT
>CANMPY010000039.1 GCA_947499775.1 Bacteroidota bacterium
TGATGGAGGAAAAACATGGAAAACATTACCCGGAAATCCGTTTCCGTATGATGTGACCTATAATATTACGGCTGATTATAATGACCCAAACAGACTGATATTGGGGTTTTATGGCGAAATTTATTTTAGTAAAGATGGAGGAACAACGTTTAATAAAATTTATACATGCAAAGACAATGGGGCGGGGAACCATATAGCTGGCAGTTTTTTTAATGGAACCGATATTTATATTGGCACAAACGATGGGTTACTCAAAAGTACCAATGGTGGGACTTCCTTTGCACCAATGACGGTAACAGGCATGGTGGTTGGAGAAAAAATGTTATCTTTTTCAGCAGCTGAAGAAAGTGGAAAATTAAGATTCGTATGCTTAACGCTTAGCAATGTATGGGCAGGCATTCAGCATGCATTTGAATATTCGAATGGAAGTTCGGCTGCCATGCAAGGCGTTTATATTATGGACAATGCAGATGGTACCTGGAAATTGAAGCTGAATGGAATAAATAAAGCAACAGATTACCCGGTTTTTACCGGTATGGCGGCCAATACCATTAACACCCTTTATATTTCTGGTGGAAGTTCTACAGGTGCGCCATCCGTTATGAAAACAATTGATGGAGGAAACACATGGAAACATGTTTTTTTAAGCACCAACAATCAAAATATTTTTACAGGGTGGAGTGGTTATCAAGGCGATAGGCAGTGGAGTTATGGCGAATGTCCGTTTGGGTTTACGGTAGCGGCAAACAATGCCGATGTATTAATTTTTACCGATTTTGGTTTTGCCCATAGTTCTTATGATGGAGGTACAAGTTGGCAACAATTGTATGTGGATGCAGCCACCCAAAACACGAAGAATGCATCCACGCCACAACAAAAAAAATATAAAGGGGTTGGGCTCGAAAATACAACCAACTGGAATATTCTGTGGACCGATTCTACTCATTTGTTTGCATCATTTTCGGATATTAATGGGGTGATGAGCGATGATAAAGGCCAAACATGGAAATTTATTCCCAACCTTACTCAAAATTCAATATACCATATGGTAAAACACATAAATGGGACCTTATATGCTGCCACTTCTACTGTCCATGATATTTACCAAAGTACCCGTTTGACCGATGCTACACTTGATGCAGGTAAAGGAGCAGTATATTTTAGCGTGAACAATGGTGCAGGTTTCAGTCTGCTACATGATTTTTTACACCCTGTAATATGGGTAACTTTAGATCCTAAAAATTCTAAACGCATGTATGCTTCGGTAATTCATAGCACATTGGGGGGCATTTATGTTTCGGATGATATAGACAAAGGGGCTTCAAGTACCTGGAAAAAATTGGCCAATCCACCCCGAACACAGGGGCATGCTTTTATAATTCAGGTATTAAAAAATGGGCATTTAGTATGCAGTTACTCAGGCCGTAGAACAGGAAGCCCTTTGCAATTTACTGCATCTTCGGGTGTGTTTTATAGCACCGATGCAGGAACAACATGGTTGGACAGAAGCCATAATAATATGAAATATTGGACCAAGGATTTGGTAATTGACCCATCTGATACAAGTGGTAGTACTTGGTATGCGGGGGTATTTAGTGGTTGGGGTAGTGCAGTGCCTGCAGCCACAGGAGGACTTTATAGAACAACTGATAAGGGCTTGAATTGGACAAAGATTTCGAGCACTTCGGCTTCATACCGTGTAAACTCATGTACCGTAAATCCTAAAAATCCTGATGAAATGTATTACACCACCGAAACCGACGGACTTTGGTTTACTAAAAATGCGAAAACTACAACACCAACATTTGCTTTGGTAACGTCTTATCCTTTTCGACATCCGGTAAGGGTATCCTATAATCCGTATAAAAATTCTGAAATTTGGGTGTCGGGTTTTGGCTCAGGTATGTTTACAGGAACGATAGGTGGAAGTTCAGGAAAACTAAATGTACGCGTTAAGAAAAATCTAACTATTTACCCAAATCCCGCGTATGATTATTTGCACTTGCAAAACACATCTGCTATTGCGTATTCCATATATGACATGACTGGAAAATTGTATTTAGAAACCAAGCCAATCCTAAAATCTGATGAATCGAAAATAGATATACGGATGCTAAATTCAGGATTATATTATCTGATTATCGAAACGAACACCGGTTTTGTTAGCAAAAAGTTTTGTAAGATATAAGCATAAATTGCCTGCTAATACAGGATCATGTAGTATCGATTTAAAAAACGAAACAAAAAAAAAGGACTAATGCTGTTTGGGCATTAGTCCTTTTTTTAAAATTGAAACTTATTTATTCAGCTACAAAAATCCATGGAAAATTTGGAGTATTTAATTTTTGCTCAACTATTTTTTCATGAGCCTCCCAAGCCATTTTTTTCTTTTCAAATGATTTTTGATATACAAAAAACCAACCTTCAAGGGTTTCTGGTTTTAGGATCTTTGTATTTGGAAATTCAAAAGTTTGTGCAGCTAACATCTGATAAGATTGCGCTTCTTTAAGTGATTTAAAGGCAGCTATTACAAGCACAAATTTTGAAGCTTCTTCTGTAGTTTCCGTTTTGTCCGTTTTATCATTTTTGTCTACTTTTTTAGCGGGGGCATCTTTAGCTACATCAAGTATTCCTTTATTTTTAAGTTTAAAATCTTTCAGTTCAATATCATTTTGATGTACAACGCGGCTAATATTCCTCATTTGCTCATTTTCTACTCTATTGCTTTCTGGGAAGTTTTTAAGTTGAAATTCAAGATCTGAAATTTTCTTTTGATTTTCGGAACTCTGTGATTTTAACTCATCGATGGTTGCTTTATCACTTGCTGTCATCTTGAATTCTTTTGGAGCTTTAGATGCTTCGTCTTTTGCTTTTTGCATTTCAGTTTCCAATTTGCTATCCACCGCCTGATTGATGGTTACTATCAATTCTTTTAGCAATGATTCCTCTAACTCTTTTCTGATTTTAGCTTCACTTTCTTTTCTGGCTTTTTCGAGTTCTTCCTTATTAGGTTGTGCAGGTATTGCCGCAGGTGTGGCAACAGCGGGTTTGCTTTCTGCAATTTTTTTAATCTTTTCGTCAATGAGCTTGGTGAAATTTTCAGACATTTGCTTCTGAATTTTTTCTTCAATCTCTTTTTTGATTTTATCAAGGTCTTCACGGCTTATGGATGCAGCGGCAGGTGCAGGAGTGCTTTTGGTTTCTACTGGAGTTGTTTTTGCTGTAACTGGAGTAGTTTGAGCTGGTATTGTTTGTGCTGCTGTTGTTTGCACTGGTCTATCTGCAAGCGCTTTTTCAATTTGACTATTCACTGCGGTGTTTACTCTCGTTTCTAATTCTTGTTTTAATTTAGCTTCAAAGTCGACAGAAAGTTTTTCATTAACGTGTTTTTCGATATCCGATTTTAGTTTTGCTTCAAGTTCAAGGCTTATTCCTTTGGCAGGCTCTGGTTTTTCAGCCGAACGTTGTCCAATACTTATGCCAACCATAATTTCGTGGCTACCAGCCGCTACCGTATTGATGGCATTTAAAGGGCGGTCGAATGTGTAGCCAAAGGTAAGTCCTTTTGATACCACCATACCGCCTCCAATGGAAACTGCATAACCTGTGCGATAGCCAACCGAGGCATACGCTTTGTTTTTCCAATCTACTAACCCAACTACATCAATTTGTGGTTTTATTCCTTGTGCCCCTCTTACAACTACCATTGGTTTTACAGTTAAATAGTCCTTAATCGCTACTAAATAACTTAAATTAGCAATGTAATGGGGAATAGATGTGTATTTTCCATTAGCATTTTTAACATAATCGCTATATTTTACTTTGCTTGTTACCACTTGTGGAATAGCCAATCCGAATTCAATTTTATCCGAATTTATTCTTAATCCAAAATCAGAACGGAACGTACTTGAATTTGATTTATAATTTGATAACACATCTTCGTCTAAATCATCAACATTTAATTGGTCAAAGTTTAAGGTCCACTGAACCATTCCAGCATTTAAGCCCATACCAATATTCCAATTTTCATTTAGTTTAATGCTATAGGCATAAGTTAATTGAAATCCATTTTGCGCAATAAGAGCGTTGCGGTCTGAAAAAAGCAATCCACCCACGCCAAATTTTTTGTCTTTAAATCCAGCATCAGCAGTAAGCATGTAGGTAACGGGTGCGCCATCAAAGCCAGCATACTGTATTCTATTGATACCAAAAATATTAGTTTTACCATTTAACCCAGCGTAGGAAGGATTAATTAAAAACTGATTTAAGGTATACGAATTGAACATAGAAATTTGTTGTGCGCTAGCTGTTCCAACGCCAATTATTATAACCACTAGGGTTGAGAAAATACTTTTATACATAGTTAATAACTTAAAATGTTTGGTTAGTAATTGATTTTAATTAAGGTTAATTTTTTAAAATATTGATAGTCCCTTTATACTCTCTATCGAAGCCTGGCTGGGTAATGACATAAAAATACGTTCCATCGGGCAAGGGCTTTCCATCAACAGTACCGTCCCAAGTGTTTTTGTATTCTGTTTGTTCTAATAATATTCTTCCCCATTGATCAAATATCATTACTTTAGCAAGAGGATAAAATTCAATACCTTTTATTTTCCAAACATCGTTTTGGCCATTGGCATTAGGCGAAATTAGATTTTGAGGCTCTATAGAAAAATCATCTTTTAACCCAATTGTAACATAAGCCGTGTCGAAACATCCGAACGAATTGGTTACTATTACCATATAACGGGTTTCTTCTGAAGGTGTAGCAGTTGGATTTGATACCAATGGGTTATCAAGAGTTGCAGCAGGCGACCAAACATAATCTGAACCACCTTTGGCTTCTAATTGAATACTATGGCCTTTACTAATTACATCGTTCGCACTCGTCTTTATGATAGGATTTGAATAAATTAAAATTGTTTTTGAGGTAGAATCGGTGCATCCTAAGCCTGAACTTACTTTTAATTTTATGGTATAAATTCCCGGAGTGTAGTAGGTGTAAGAAGGGGATGTAGATAAATCGGTTGTTCCATTACCAAAATCCCATTTTTGTGATGAGATAGATCCTTGAGATAAATTAGTTGGTTTTACCTCAATACCGTTACAAACATCCTGAACCATAAAAATAGGAATAGGGGATGAGGCTACGGTAATGGTTTTAGTTATTATTTCCTTGCATTTATTTGATGAAACGGTTGTGAGTGTTACTTTATAATCGCCAGCGTTGAAGTATTGATAGGTTGGATTGGTTAAGGTACTATTTCCGCTTCCGTCACCAAAGCTCCAGGCGTATGTGCTTGCCCCAGTTGAGGAATTGGTAAATGGAGTGATAAGTCCGTTACACACAGTTGGTGCGCTAAATGCTGGTACAGGCCTTGGAAATACCATAATTGATTTGCTTTGTTCAACCGAGCAGCCTTTGGATGATACGCCTTTAAGCTTAATAGTATAAGAACCATCTGTAAGGTAAGTATGGCTTGCTTGGGTTGATTTTGCAGAATCACCGTCTCCAAAAGTCCAGTTAAAGGATGCTGCTCCAACACTTAGGTTATTGAAATTGGTTTCGGTACCATGGCAATGATCTTCGGCAAAAAATACAACTTCAGGCTTAGGCCTAACGCTTACACCCCCTTCGTAAGTATCCTTACAATTGTCAGCACTCGTTACCGAAAGTATTACTTTATAATCATCAGGCCCAGTGTACATATGGGATGGGCTTGCGGTATTATCTGTTGTAGCGTCACCAAAATCCCATGACACACTTGAAGCACCAGTGGAAGTATTTGTAAATTTAACAGCTTGACCATCGCAAACATCCGTTGTAGTAAATCCTGCTATAGGTTTGTCGAAAACACTGATATTGGTCTCGGCAGAGTCTTTGCATCCAAAACTAGTGGTAGTAATTACTCGCACATCATAGCTGCCAGCAGCTCCGTATTTGTACGATGGATTAGCTTGCGTGCTTTTGTTGCCATCGCCAAATCGCCAAAGGTATTCACCCCCACCGCTTGGTAAAGTTGACTTATTGGTAAAATCAGTATTAAAGCCTATACATACATCCGTAGCTGTAAAGTTACTCTTAGGATTGGCATAAATGGTAACTGGCTTTGTAGAGCTATGGCTACATCCATCTTTTGAATTTACGGTTAAGATAACATTATATGTGCCGGTGGCAAAATAGGTTATTGAAGGAGAACTCAAAAAAGAGAAAGTTGAATTGCCAAAAGCCCACGATTGAGAAACAGAGCCTGTAGAGGTATTTGTGAATGGAGTTGGAATACCCTTACAATTACTAGGTGCGGTAAAATTTGAAACTGGTAGAGGATGAATGGTTACTGTATTGCTCACCTTATCTGAGCATCCTTGAGCCGAAAATACGGTTAATATAATGCCATAAGTTCCGGCTGTAGCGTAAGTTTTAGAAGGGTTAAAGAAACCTGATGAACTTCCATCGCCTAAATCCCAGCTATAAGAAGTTCCACCTGTAGATGCATTGTTGAAGAAAACACTTGAACCTATACAAGCATTGGTTACACTGAAACTCGGAATAGGTTTTGTATATACAATCACGTTTTTGGTTGTGGAGTCTTTACAAAAGTTAGCCGTAGTAGCTACTAGTTTAACGGCATAAGTACCAGCTGCGGCATATGTTTTGCTTGGGTTTGTGTTGGTACTTGTGGTAGCGTCTCCAAAAGACCATTTGTAGGTTGCTACACCGGAGGTAAAGTTATTGAAATCGATGGCGGTGTTAAAGCATTGATTATTGGCATAAAAATAGGCTTGAGGTTTGCCATACACAATGACTTGTTTTGTTAACGAATCTATTAAACCTGTTCCATAATAAACATATAACTTAACATTATAAGTTCCTGGCGAATTGTAAGAATGGTTTACGGAGTAGGAAGTTGAACTCTTGGCGTTTCCAAAATCCCATTTGTAACTTTTAGCGGCATTACAATTATCTTTGGTTGCATTGGTAAATTTAACCGTATCGCAAACCATGTTAATTTTAAAATCAAGAGTTGGTTTGGTTGGTCCTGTAAAGGTTTTACTGGTAGTGTTGGTGTCGTTTTGCTTAATGGAATCTAAGGCAAACGAAACCCATGATTTTAAGTTAACTGCTCCAGTAATAGCTGCCGAATTAAGATTGCCCATATGGATGGTATCTGTAACACCAATTTTCAGTGCTTTGTTGTAAGTTCTGTTAAAGGTTGCACTTCCAGCTCCTGTTACAACCGTTTTAACCGGTATATTTTGACCAGTTGCGATATCAACCACGCCTGTATTTTTAATTTGTAAAATAACTGGGTCTGAAGAAGCGCCACACGTATTGGTCAAGCTTGTAATACCTAAAGTTGTAATATCATTTTTAGAAGCTTTAATATCAAAACCAAAATCGACCAATCCAGATCCAATTGATCCTGTATTTCCTGAGTAAGTTCCCCAGTTTCTTTGGTTTCCACTTGGAGATGATTGAGCCACCTGGTTGCCAGTTCCGGCAGATACTTTAAGCTCAAAAACCAACGATTTTGAAGGGTCGTATTGGAATGGGGTGCTAAGGGTAATAGCATACCACGATGTTGCTGTTGCTCCAGTCATTGTAAAACTTGATGCATAAAATGCAGTTGTAAGTCCTGTAACAAAAGTTGTGGACGACCAAGAGTTAGTCGTTCCCTGATTTTGACCAAGTAAGATTGTAAAATCAGTATAGGTCGAACTGCTTACGGTAGACCCAAGTCTGAAATAAATTTTTGAAATAAGGCCGCTTGATGCAGGAGTTCCAGTTGCTCCTGCGCTATTAAATAAGGATGGACCATAAATCCATTGAACTTTATTTGTTCCGCTGTTCAATGGAAAAGCATTATAACTTGTTCCACTAGACCCATTGTAAAAAGCAGGTTGTGCCTTTGCTAAATATGAAAAATTTAACAGTAATATTGCAAATAAACTGTAGCGAAATGTACTACGGAAACTTAATTGAACCCTTGTTTTACTTTTTTTTATATGTATCATTTTTTTTAGGTTATGCATTTTTAAATAATAATAATAAATAATAAGTGGTCTGAGAAAAGAAATTAGACTCTACAGCCGTACTACCTTGGAGTTTAGGTGAATAAGATAAACGTGAAACGGCTTCTGATTAGTAATTTTTTTCTATAGGCACACTTTAAAATTCTTCGGACAAAATTATTAATTAATTCCATAAAACAAAGTAATATTAAATAATCTTGAACTATTATTTATACGATTAAATGGAAGGGATTTCAAAAAAAGAATCCTAAGGTTTTAAAATGGTTTTTATAGCAAACTATGGTATGTATTGATAAACCTTTTAAGCGTTTAAAATAAGCAATTACCCCCCAATTAATAGGATAGCCAAAGCATTAAATTATTCATTAACATCAAAGGCATCGCGCAGTCCATTGCCAATGAAATTAACACTCATAACTAATAATGCAATCATAAGTCCAGGGAAAATAGCTAAATGTGATGCGTCAAAAACAATAAATGCATAATTTTCCTTTATCATTTGACCAAGGCTAGGCGTTGGAGGTTGCAATCCTTGGCCCAGAAAACTTAAGCCAGCCTCTAATAGTATAGCAGAAGCAAAATTGGCCACCGACATAATAATTACTGTGCCCCATATATTAGGAAGAATATGTTTTATTAAGATTCTCCAATTCTTAAATCCTAATATTTTAGCCGCTTGTATATATTCCATTTCGCGTATTGAGAACACTTGACCTCTAACAATTCGAGCCAACTCGACCCAGGTGGTAAGGCCTACGGCAACAAATATTTGCCAAAACCCTTTTCCAATAGCGAAGGTGAGGGCAATAATGAACATGAGGGTTGGCAACGACCAAATGATATTAATTAACCACATGATTAAGCCATCAACTTTGCCCCTATAATACCCCGCCAAAAGTCCCATAAGTAGCCCAATAAGAACGGATATGATTACGGCTACTAAACCTACAGCAATAGATACCCGAGCGCCGATAATTAATCTGCTAAAAAGATCGCGCCCATACCTATCGGTTCCCATTAAGCTTGTGCGCGAAATTTTATAATCCACGGGATGAAAGAGTATGGATTTATGGATGCTATTTAATTGCGTATTTCCTATTGATCTATAATAAAGTGAATCGCTGGTACTAGCTATCGAATCTACTGCGATTAAATCATACGGCGGATTCCACCCTTTGGTTATTTTAATAAAGAAAGAGGGCTCGGGAGTTGGATCATTAGGTTTGATTTTAATATAGGAGCATGTAAACCCAGGTCCTTTTAATGCAATGTCGGGGTACATGGTATTTACATCAGGAGTATGATCGGGTATAATCAAAAATCCCAAGAGGGAGGTTAGTATGCAAATACTCAGGAAGATGAATCCTCCAAGTGCTAACTTATTTTTTTTAAACCGTTTCCAGATCATTATCAAACGAATAGGTGTTTAATGCTACGAGTGCTGCCATAAATCCCCACATAGGGACTGCTAATTTATCAAATTCGCTATAATTGTTTAAAAAAGCGTGGATGAAATAGGTTGCAATACCAGAAACTAGGGCTAAAGCCAAGTATCGGCTTTCCAAATTTTTAGACTTTCTATAAGCTCTAAATCCGAGATAAATTGTAAATAAAACGATGCAAATCCAAAGCGTAACGCCAATTACTCCCGTTTCGCAAAGTGGTCTTAAATATTCGCTATGTACGTTGCCCAAGTCGCCCGATTGGGTACTTATGATAGTTAACTCACTTGATACTTGGAAAGGAGCATATTGAAATACATAGGTTCCTGGTCCCCATCCTAAAATTGGTTTTTCTTTAAACATTCGCCAAGCGCAGTTCCAACGGTTAAGCCGTTCCAAATTTGATGGATCGGTTGAAACATTGCTGATTGACGATACATGCGCTTCTATATCATCTGCCGATCCTTGTTTGTTTCGTGATAATTGAGTTTGAATATCGGTT
>CANMPY010000040.1 GCA_947499775.1 Bacteroidota bacterium
ACGCCGGAAGAGCGCGTCCGCCACATCGAGGAACTGCGCCCCGACATTTGCAGCCTCGACGTCGGCACCATGAACTTCGGCGAAACCGTGTTTATGAACACGCCGGCGCATCTGCGCATCATGGCCTTATGGATTATAACGTTATGGCTGGAGATGTAATGCATTTTATTGATCAGCAAGCGTTAGCTGAAGTGAATATTGTCGGTCATAGTATGGGTGGTAAAACGGCTATGATGTTTGCCAATTTATACCCCCATACTCTTCTGAAACTTATCATAGTGGATATTGCGCCAAAACAGTATAGGGCATCGCATCAGCATTATTTTGATGCCATTAAACAAATAAATCTTCACGCAACTTCGCGAAAGGAGATAGAAGATAAATTAGTGCAAACTATACAAAACAAAGACGAGGTCTTGTTTTTATTAAAAAATTTATACCGCACCGAAAGTGGTGATTTTGGTATCCGGTTTAATCTTAATGCTATTGAAAATAATTATATGGAAATAGTAAAGGCCATAAAATTCAATAGCCCTATTGATATTCCAACCTTATTTGTTAAGGGTCACGCGTCTGACTATATATTGGATGGCGATTGCGAAAGTATCAAAAGTCATTTCTTAAACGCAACATTTGAAACTATCGAAAATTCGGGACATTGGGTGCATGCCGATAATCCAATTGGATTTTTAACCTGCATTACAAAATTTATCAATTCTTAATATCCAATTTATTATAAAGTATTGCTTTAAAAATGTTGATGAATTTTTTAGGCACAAGCGTTCATTTGCCATTAATATTGCTCAAGTAATTATGAATAATATAAGGAGGGGTTTTTTTAGTTTTTTATTAGGGTTAATTTCCTTTGCTGTATTTTCTCAAACCATTGTTAGGGGTAAAATTACAGATGCCGAGTCGGGCGAAGCTTTGCCTTATATTACAGTATATTTAACCGGGACAAACGTAGGCACATCAACAAATTTTGAAGGTTTTTATGAACTTAAAACCGACAAAAAAGGGGACAGCATTGTTGCTAAATCGGTGGGTTATATTAGAAGTGCAAAAAAAATTAGATCAGGTGTAAGCCAAGATGTCAATTTTGCCTTAAGTCCAAATAGCAATAGTTTAAACGAAATTGTAATTAATCCGGGTGTTAATAAAGCTATAAGAATTATAAAACACACACAGGATAAGCGAAAACTGTATAATATCGAAAAGTTGGAGCAATACGAATATGAGAGTTTTACTAAAATTCAAATTGCCGTTGATAATATTACCGATAAGTTCAAGAAACGAAAAATTTATAAGTCGATGGAAGCGCTTTTTGATACGATAAGTAGTTTAAAGGCCGATTCTAATGCCATACCGGTTTTGCCTGTGTTTGTGTCCGAAACACTTAGCGATGTATACTTTAATAAAACACCGTATCGAACCAAAGAGATCATAAAAGCTACACGCCTTAGGGGGGTTGGTTTTGATGATGCGAGTTATATAGCCCAGGTATTAGGGTCATCGTTTCAGCAGTATAATTTTTATGAAAACAACTTATATATTTTTGATAAAGATTTTATTTCGCCCATTTCGGGTTTATCATTAACCTACTATCATTATGCCCTTATGGATAGCTTGATAATTGATGGGCGCAAAACCTATAAGATTATGGTATGGCCAAAAAACAAAAAAGATCTTATATTTACTGGTAACCTTTGGATTCAAGATTCAACATGGGCATTAAAGCAAGTTACCTTAGAAATATCGAAGGAGTCCAATATTAATTTTATTGAAAAAATCAAAATTCATCAAGAATTAGTGGAGGTCGAAAAAAATATTTGGCTACCCGAAAAAACTCGCGTATTGATAGATGTTGCAGAAATGTCGGATAATACCATAGGAATGATTGGTACATATTACACCAGTAATAAATTTCATAATGTTAACATTAAGCATAATGCTAAATTCTTCGAACAAAAGGTTGAAGTAAAAAAGGATGCCTATATAAAGAATGATATTTTTTGGGATACAGCGCGCCACGAACAGGTATCGATAGCGGATAAAAAAATATATAATTTAGTGGATTCGTTTCGCAATCAGCCCTTGGTGCGCACCTATGCAGATATTGTTCAGGTACTGGCCGAGGGGTATAAACCCATTGCGCGTGGAAAACTAGAGCTCGGGCCATATATATCTACCATTGCTTGGAATCCGCTTGAAGGATTGCGCCTAAGAGCAGGAGTAAGAACAACCGAAACTTTAATAAAAAACGCACGATATGAGGCGTTTGTAGCGTATGGATTTTTGGATAATAAAATTAAATATGGGTTTGATGCCGTAAATGTTTTGGACAGAAAGCATTGGACCAGAGTGGGTTTAGGGTTAAAGAATGATGTGGATTTATTAGGTGTAACCGACAATCCTTTTTTAACTAGTAATTTATTAAAATCGTTAAATACATTAGGGTCTTATAGGCTCAACTACACTCTTGAATACAAGGCATGGGCAGAGCGAGAAGTGATAAAAGGCATTACGTTATCTGCAAATTTCCGACATAACGATTATCAATTTGTAACCAAGTCAAACTATGATCGCTTTAATTTTGCCTATTATAAAAACCCAGAAACAGAGTTTATTTCTAATAAATTTAGCATCACTACTCTTAATATTGAAACCCGTATATCCTTAAAACAGCAATTTGCATATGGCAATGTTGATCGGTATAATTTAGGAAATTTGAAACAGCCTGTGTTTACTTTAAATTACACAAAAGGGCTTAAGGGCGTTTTAGGTGGTGAATATAGGTTTGATAAATTGGGCATAAAAATTTGGCAATATACCAATTGGGGTAATTTTGGAAATTTTGAATATACCATCCAAGCTGGCAAAACCTATGGCATAATTCCCTATCCAATTTTAGAGATTGCAAGGGGTAATGAAGCTTATGTGGCTGCGCAATATGGCTATAATTTGATGCGATTTTATGAATTTGTTAGCGACCAATATGTGTCTTTTCATTATGAGCATAACGATAACGGCCTGATATTTAATCGTGTTCCATTAATAAAAAAGTTAAAATGGAGGTTCCTTTATAATGTGAAGGGTATTTATGGCAGTTTGCAAAATAAAAATTTAACCTTGGTTCCTCCAACCGATAAAGAGGGAAAAGCGGTAACGCCAATAACCACTTACAGTAAAAATAAGCCCTATATTGAGCTGGGATATGGCATCGAGAATATATTTAAATTTATCCGACTCGATTTTATTCATCGCATCAATTACTTAAATAATAAGGATGTAAATGGAGCACTTGCTAAGCCGTTTGGTGTTAAGGTAAACTTTACCTTTAAGTTTTAGGCTAACGAAAGGGTTTTTAAATCAGTAAAGATGTTGACTAATTTTATATTTATTGGCTAAAAAACATATTATTGAATTTGAAACGCAAAATATCTACTTTTGCCCTCTTTAAAAAAATCGTATATTAATAATAAGAACAAATGAAAAATAAAGGTTTTGTACAAATTTTTACAGTCCTTTTAGCAATTGCATGCTTTTACCAACTATCCTTTACTTGGAAAACACGCAGTGTAGAAAGCGATGCTGAGGCGTGGGCCAAAAAAACAGGTAAGCTAGAGGCCAAATATTTAGATTCAATAGGGTCAGAAACCGTATTTAATATGCTTGGTCTTGTTAAATACACCTACTTGGAATGTAAAGAAAAAGAAATAGGCTTAGGATTGGATTTAAAAGGCGGTATGAACGTAACGATGGAAGTTTCGGTTCCGGATATCGTTGCTGGGTTATCTAATAATGCAAAAGATCCAAAATTTGCGACAGCTTTAGATAATGCTAAACTAACGTTTAATGGTCAACAGGATTTTATTGATCTATTTAAAAAGGAATGGGACAAGGTAGCACCTGGACAAAAATTAGCCCCATTGTTTACCAATAAAGATATAAAGGAAGAATTGCCTTTTGATGCCGCAAACGAGAAAGTTTTTACTTGGTTGAAATTACAAGCAAAACAATCGGTATCAAGAGCATATCAAATTATAAACCAACGTATTGATCAATTTGGTGTCGTTCAGCCAAATGTTCAGGAACTGGGCAATGGCAGAATCTTGGTTGAATTGCCAGGTGTAGATGATCCAAAACGGGTGCGAAATATTTTACAAAGTTCGGCCAAATTAGAATTTTGGAACACCTACCATAACTTTGAGTCGTATAAGTTTTTAGAAGCGGCGAATGAAATTGTTAAAAATAAATTATTGGCCGAGGAATTAGCCAAAGGGGGGTCTATAGATACGGCTTCAAAGTCTATTGCTGGTTTAAAGCCATCAACAGGATTAAAACCTGCTGGCGATTCGGCTAAAGCAGATACATCAAAATCAAAATTAGGAAGTATAGCAAGCTCAAAAGCAGATTCGGCTAAGAAAAAATCGCCTGAGCAATTGTTAAAAGAAAATCCTATTCTTTCCTATGTCGTTCCAAATACGATAGATGATCAAGAAACCAAACAAAAAAGATGGGCTGAGGGTGCTGGTATTGGTTATGTACCGCGTACAGAAATGGAAAAATTGCAGGGGTATTTTGATTTGCCAGAAGTAAAAGCAGTATTGCCTCCTAACTTATTGTTGCGTTGGAGTTTTAAACCTGTAGCTAAAAACTCACCGTATTTTATGCTTTATGGCGTAAAAGCAAGCCGAGATGGATTACCAGCTTTACCTGGTGATGCGGTAACCAGTGCGCGCAAGCAGGTAAGTCAAAATGGCGAAATAGGGGTATCCATGACAATGAGTCCTGAAGGAGCCAATGATTGGAGACGTATTACGGCACAAGCTGCCCCAACGGTAGATGCAATTGCTATCATGTTGGACGATAAAATATATTCAGCGCCAACGGTACGAAATGAAATTGCCAATGGTATGTCTGAAATTTCTGGAGGATTTGATGATAGAGAGGCCGAAGATTTAGCCAATATTTTAAAAGCAGGTAAATTGCCAGCCCCAACTCGAATTGTTGAAGAAAGCGTTGTAGGTCCAACCTTAGGTGAGTCGTCGCGTAAGGCAGGTATACTCTCCTTGTTTATGGGATTCTTTGCCGTTATCGCCTTCGTATTTGCATATTATGGTCGTGGTGCTTGGTATGGTGTCATAGCCTTGGTGGTTAACCTGTTCTTTTTGGTTTCCATTATGGCAGGATTTAATGCCGCACTAACCTTACCAGGATTAGCTGGTTTGGTATTAACAATGGGTATGGCCTTAGATTGCAACGTACTTATTAACGAACGTATAAAAGAAGAATTAGAAAATGGTAAAAATTATGCCAATGCTGTAACTATTGGATACAAACAAGCATTCTCCGCTATTTTAGATTCGCACGTTACGCAGTTGATTGCAGCTGTAATTATGGCGTATTTCGGATCTGGTCCTGTAAAAGGATTTGCCGTGGTACTTATCATCGGTATTTTTACATCCATGTTTACCGGTATTTTAATCTCTCGTTTAATCAATGAGTGGGATATGAGACGTGGACATGAGGCTACATTTAAAACTAAATTGTTTACCGGAATTAATAAACGAAGGGTTTATAATTTTATGGGTCAGCGAAAGATATTTTATATCGTGTCATCTATCGTTATCATCATTGGAGCTATAAGTTTTGTGTCGCGAGGGTTTAGTTCAGGAGTCGACTTTAAAGGAGGGTGGACATACACCATACAGTTCAAAGGAAATGCAAGTTCCGATGAAATTAAAATAGCCCTTAATAAAGTAATAAAAGAAAATGTTGAGGTAAAGACCTACGGTACCAATGGCCAATTTCGTATAACTACTGCTTATAAAATTGATGATCAGAGGGCTGAAATTGCAGAAGAAGTAGAAGCAACCGTATTGGGTGCATTAACCGATTTTAAAATTAACAAAAATGACATTCTTTCGTCGAGCAAAATAGGCCCAACTATAGCTGCCGATGTACGTTCCAATTCCTTAATTGCTGTAATACTTGCGGTAGTTGGTATCTTCTTATACATTATATTGAGATTCCGTAAATTAGAATTTGGTATGGGTGGAGCTATATCTTTAATACATGACGTGTTGGTGGTATTAACCTTATTTACTGTTTTCTGGGGAATTTTACCTTTCCCAATGGATGTGGATCAGGCGTTTATTGCAGCTTTACTTACCGTATTAGGATATTCTATTAATGATACCGTGGTTGTATTCGACCGTATTCGCGAATTCTTGGGTGTTAATAAATTCGACAATCAAACCGAAGTCATTAATGGTGCCGTTAACCAAACGCTTAGCCGAACAGTTGTTACAGCTATTTGCACCATTATTACCTTATTAATGTTATTCCTGTTTGGTGGCGAAGGGCTTAAAGGCTTTACATTCGCTTTACTTTCGGGTATTATTATAGGAACCTATTCGTCCATCTTTATAGCATCATCTATTGCTGTAGATTTCGGAAAACGAAACGAAAAAAAATAATCTAAAAAAACCTACTCTTTTGAAAAGCCCTGATACGTCAGGGCTTTTCTGTTTTTATATATTTTGGTGATGGCTTAGTGAGGTACAGATATTAATAAAAGAAACTAATCTCTCGATGCGTATTAAAGTGTACAAGGTTCAAAACCTCGTCTATTTAAATATGTTTCCCATCGCTTCGATTCATGTTCTCACAAATCAAGCCAATGCCGAATAATCGCATTTTATTTTTTAAGTTTTGGACATTGCATGCCCAATGCAATCAAATTTAAAATGGTTTAATACACAATTTAATAAAAGGTAATATATTTGAAAATAAAATAGTTTAACGACGCTATACGTTATGGGGACAAATAATAAAATAAATGCATCAAAAGTGAGTATTCCAATGCCTTGTTCCTACGGATGGGATAAAATGGCCCTAACCAAAGACCTAAAGGGGAGGCATTGTGCTGCATGTAACAAAATTGTTGTAGATTTTACCGTCATGTCAACTGACCAAATAATGCGTTTTTTGAGTGAAAACCAGGGTGTTCGAACGTGCGGCTATATTAAAACTTTGGAAACAACAGCGCCAAAGTGGTTTCAAAAGCCTTTACTAATTTTATATAATAGGGCCGAAACAAGGGGCTCTCATAAATTTGTAAGAATAGCCTTTCTACTCATTCTATCTGGAATGCTATATTTATCGGGATGTACAGCAACAACTGCAGGCGACATAGCCCCTATGCCGCAAGCCAATGATACACTCTAAGAAAGGTAATCTCCCTTTTATAGAAATGCACGTAACTCTAAAGATTAGGTGCGAATGGCACTAAAGTAGATGACAAAAAAATAGCAGATTGGGTTTAAATTTGCTGGATGTTTCCGCATTCCCAAAACCCTTTATCCAAGGCCAGCAGCCCCTATTTGCAACAGCATGCCAATAATCCGGTTCATTGGTACGAATGGGGTGCCGAGGCTTTAAATAAAGCCAAAGAAGAAAACAAACCGCTTTTAATCAGTATTGGGTACAGCGCGTGTCATTGGTGTCATGTGATGGCGCATGAGGTTTTTGAAAATGAGGAGTCGGCAGCCATTATGAATGCTAATTTCATTAATATAAAAATTGATCGAGAAGAGCGACCCGATATAGACCAAGTGTATATGGATGCTATCCAACTGCTAACAGGAAGAGGCGGCTGGCCATTAAATATTTTTGCTTTGCCCGATGGGAGGCCCTTTCATGGTGGTACTTATTTTCCGCTTAACGATTGGAATGCAACCCTGGGCAAGTTAATAGAGTTATGGAACACTACCCCAACAACCATTTATGAATACGCAACCAAATTGACAGAGGGGATAAAAGGAAGCCAAAATCCTCTATACCAAAAATCAGATTGGACTGAAAATGATTTTCATTCAGCCATAAATTCAATCAAAAGTGCTTGGGATTTGGAATGGGGTGGATTTAATAGAGCGCCTAAATTCCCGTTGCCAGTGGTTTATAAATTCGCCTTGCATTATTTTCATCTCCATCACGATCCAGTGGTATTGCATTGGGTAGTGTTAAGTTTGAAACGAATGAGTTTAGGAGGATTATACGATACCGTTGGGGGAGGATATTCGCGCTATTCGGTAGATGCTCGATGGCATGCCCCTCATTTCGAGAAAATGCTTTACGATAATGGACAGATTTTGGCCATTTTAGCCGATGTATTTACCGTTACAGGCGACGAATTTTTTAAGACTAAAATGCATGAAACTCATCAATTTATGCGAGATGAATGGCAAAGTCCCGACGGAGGATTTTACTGCGCCATGGATGCCGACAGCGAGGGTGAAGAGGGTAAATATTATTGCTACACCTGGGATGATCTTGTAAAAATTGGTTTGCCAAGTGAGGATGTGATCCGCTATTATAACTTAACCCCAAATGGAAATTGGGAACATAAAAAAAACATCCTCTTTGCTACTCAAACACAAAAAGAGTATGCCCAATCTCAAAACCTCAACGGAATTGTATTTGAAACAGAGTGTCGCGATTTTATTCATAAACTAAAAATTGAGCGACTCAAACGAATAAAGCCTGGCCTTGACGACAAAATTTTAACGTCGTGGAATGCAATAGCGGCTATGGGTTTATTGAAATGTTATCAAGCCACATCCGATAATCATTACCTCGAAACGGCCGAAAATATATTATACTTCATGGGTAAATATTTATATGAAGATGGACAACTCTACCGAAATTATAAAAATGGGAAGGCTACAATTCCAGCTTTATTAGAAGATTATGTGTTGTATGCCGAGGCCTTAACTCTTGCTTATCAGCTCACGTTTTTAGAGAATTATTTGATAAAAGCGAATGCACTTCTTGCTTATGTACTTCAAAATTTTGGACAAGCAGCCAATCCATTTTATCTTTTTAATCCCGATCCAGAAGGCGAATTGTTTGTAAAGAAAACCGATTTGGGCGACGATGTTATACCTAGTGCCAACTCGGTATTATGCGAATTGCTCTTAAAGCACAGTTTTTATTTTGATAAATCGGAATGGCGCGATTTGGCTATAAACATGCTTCGAACTATCCGCACACAGGCTTTGAAAGGGCCTGCATGGTATAGCAATTGGGTAAGTGCTGCCATGTTGCTCAACTCGGGGCTCAATCAATTAACCGTAATTGGCCATGATAACAGTATCGTATTTGGAATGTATTGGCCCAACACAATTTTTATAGGCCAATCTAAAACCATTCCACTTGCATCCACTAAATCAGATAGCAAACCAGGATATTATATCTGCCGCGATTTTGAATGTTTAGCCCCATTTTTTGAATCTGAAAAACTAAAAGAATACCTGTTTTAGGCGATAAGCCTTTTATTTCTTAATAATTCGTTGCACGGCTTCTCCATGGTCGGTAAATGATTTCACGCAATAAATACCTCCTGCAAGTTCATGTACGTCAAGGTCGTATGAATCGGTAACAAAACCCTCGGCCTTAAAATCTCTCTGCATCGCCAATCGGCCCGTCATATCGTAAATGCTAACAGCATTAATATTTCCTTGGTAGCAGTAAATGGACAAGGTGCCATCAACCGGTATAGGAAATAATTGCATAATGGACCCCGATTGGTGTCTTACTTTCAAAACCGTTGCTTTACACAAAATCCAGGTTTCGGGGTCAAATTGGATTGACTTAGGAATAAATCCCAAGTCGGCAGTAAATGTATTGTCTTTGCTTATAGGGTCAAAAATAAAAGCGGTGTCTTTGTCTGTGCCATGAATAACTAAAGGCAAGGGCATATTAAAAAACGATACGCTTGGATGCGATGGAGTTTGCTTAATATTTATGGAAATATGATTGCCGATATGGCTCCAAGTGATGTCATAATTTGGATGCCCCTCGCTATAATACCAATCTTTAAAAAATTCGTTTAAATTTTG
>CANMPY010000041.1 GCA_947499775.1 Bacteroidota bacterium
CGATGCCATTCCTTTTTCGAGCCTGAAATAATTCTCGCTCAACGCTTTAGCCGGTGGAATTAATTGACTAAACATGGCAATGTACATGATAAACATTTCGCCACTAAGTCCAAAATCATTTTTTAAGATTAATCGCCCAGCAAATATTAAAATTGAAGAGATAACAATAGAACCCATAAACTCGCTCAATGGCGAAGCGGCATATTCTCGTTTTAATACTTTTTTTGTAAGCCTAAAATGGTCGTTGTTTTTTGAGTCAAATTGGTCAGAGCTTCTCCTTTCGGCATTAAATGCTTTTATAATTTTGATGCCGCCAATTGTTTCTTCGAACTGTGAAATTACATCCCCTAATTTTTTTGTGCCAAGTCGTGCTGCATTTTTTAATCGTTTTGCTAACCGACTTATGATGTATCCACTTATGGGCAATACGATTACCACAAAGAGAGTGAGAGGCCAACTTATATAAAACAGCAAACCAAAAGGAATTAATAATGTAAAGGGATGTTTTAAGCACATTTCCATTACACCAACATAACTCCATTCCACTTCACGCACATCATTTGTTACCTTGGTTATTATGTCGCCTTTGCGCTCGGATGAATAAAAATGCATGGGAAGTTTTAAAAGCTTGTGGTACATTAAACCTTTTAGATGACCGGCAATGCCAGCCCTCATATGGGCCATTCCTGTAAAAGCTATATAAAGTGATAGGTTTTTTAGGAAAAACATTATAACCAATAAGCATGAAAAAAATACTAAAGCATAAAAACTGCCCCATTCAAGAATTTGTGTTTTAAGCCAGAAATTAACCTGATCAATTATACTTTGGTTCGCATTTAAGCTTTGACTTTGTTTTTGAGGAGATGATTGAAGGTTGAAAATTATTTGCAAAAACGGCACTACCGTCATTATCGAAAAAGCACCAAATAATGAAGCTATAATATTGAAGGAAGCAAACCTAATTCGATGGAATGGGGTTTGCTTAGAAAATGAAAATAAATAGCGAATGTTTTTCAAGTCGAGGGCAAAAGTAGGATTAATGAGAGAACGATTATCACCTTGAACATGTGAGTATTGGAATTTTGATATTTTTTGAGTGAATAGCGTTCCGGAATTAGCCTATCATGGCTTTCCAAGCCAACATGCCACCCGTTAGATTTTTTACATTGGCAAATCCTTGCTTGGTTAAAAAATCGGTTGCGGCAGCACTGCGGGCCCCAGAATGGCAATGTATAACTATTTCTTGATCCATTATTTCTTCAAGATCTGGAAGCGAAGCTTGTAGGTTTCCTAATGAAATTAAACGACCATTAATGTTATAATCCTCATATTCATAGAGTTCGCGCACATCTATGATAACGGGTTGTTCTCCTTTATCTATTAAATGTTTTAATTCGGTTACAGAAATTGTTTGCATAATGTTTACTGCAATTTTACCATTTTTTGATTGAAAATTTTACCGCTTTTTGTCGAAATTCGAATTGCGTAAATCCCAGCATTTAACATAGAAACATCCAATTCATGGGTGTAGTATGTATTTTTTATTTTTCCGGTTATATCTGAAAGTGTAATCCAAGCGATTTCTTCTTTACAACTCACAACTATTTGTGACGTAAAAGGATTTGGATACGCTATTATTTGAGCTATAGCATTAGGTTTTATTGACCCCGGCCCGAGTAAAAGTCGCTTACCAATATATGGACGCATCATAAGCGCACCTTTAAAATCAACGGCGGCCCAATTGCCTCTATCTAGCCAAAAAAGATTTTGACTTGATTCCGTTTCGTGATGGCCATTATTTATATCATAGCCAATATCAAGATGCGTATTGCCTTCCTGTTCCCAGCCAATATAAAAATCGCCTTTTGGTAATACTATACTCGAATCGAGGTAAAAGAGATGATAGCCATTTAGTGAATCTGTGAATTTTGGGGTTAAATTATATTGCGTTATAACCGTTTCATCTTTGCCTCGTCCTTGGCCTAATGGGCTTATTTTTTGCCAAATTTTAAGATCAAATTTTAAATTTGATGTCGATTTTATTGACCGATTAAAAAACATGCCGATGGCCCATAGAGAATCGGATTTTATTAAATTAAATTTATAGGCAATTGCACCTTTATAATTTGGATCTATCACATCATCATCATATCCAAATCCATATTCAGCTGTTCCGTCATCGTAGGCATAGCAGCTCCCAAACTCTTGAAAAACTGTAATCTTATCATTGGCGGCGTATTTTGAAGCAATGCCCGATTCACGAATTTCGTATTCTCTTTTAATAACGATAGGTGATCCAGATAAATTATTAAGACTAAATCCTTCAAACCGTCTTTTTGCACTATCCTGTGCTAAAATATTTGCATTATTAGAATTGAAGTTAGTTGCATTAATGACAACAGAATTAATGGTTTCGGTATGTTTTGCCTGTACATTTTTAATGGAATTATGTAAATTATTAGCATTTACAAATATGAGTTTAGCCTTTTGTTGGGCCGAATCAGCTTGGAAATGTTGATAAGGCATTTGGAAATAATTTTTAAGCAAGGAGCTTGGTCTGCTCTGAATGGCAATATCATCGTAATTTTTAATATTCATTTTCCTTTTCCTTGCCAAATGAATATAGTCTAAATGCCACTGATTTAAATTGCCTGTATGCCTTGAAAAGTTAATAAATCGAAATTGAAACCCCTTAAAAAAATAGCTTAAATCTTTGATTCCAGTCATAATGAAGGCGAAGGGTGCAAGGCTTCCCCCTTTTGCCTTCCACTGTGTATTCCATTGATTGTTCTTGTCTTTAAATTGGAGAATTAGTGAATCTTTGTTGTCCGATGGATCACCTATTCCCTGTCTTTGAATATAAAAACTTAAAATAATGGAATCGGCTACACTATAAAATTTCCCACTTGAATCTTTAAGGTTTATAGCCAATGAGGTTAGGGTGTCGCAAGCTCCATAAGTTTGGTCGTTGAGCTCTTGGTATGGATTGCCTTTTGAATCTAAATCGTCGAAGGTAGCTACACCATAACTAGGGGGCTTTATTGGGAAATCATTATTGATAAATACGTCATTATCAAACCATCGTGTGGAGTCGGGGTAAACAGTAGTAGAAACAAAATCATCAAAAAAAGGCAATGACAAGGTGTCCTTTTTTTGCCATTTTAAAAGTTTAGGTGATAAATTCCAATCAGAATGTGTTCGATTATAGATGGAGAGGGTGGAATTACCGTTTTTTTTAAGTTTTAATTGAGCCCAACCATTAAATGAAGTGAGCAATACAATGATAATGGCTATTCTTTTCAAAATGTAGCGAAAGATGGGTAAATTATGAACGTTTAAATTTTTGATTAATTGTTATAGGTAAAAGTGTTAAATGGCTTAGGTGTTTGTTTTGCAATAGTTTTTATTCTGATGGTGGAGGAATAAGTGTGGTGTCAATTTCAATAACTGTAGTATCGCTTCTGTTTTCCATAATTCCCACTACTAAATCGATTCTTGATTTTCGTTTAATTTTGGTGCCGGGTGATATCGGTTCGCCTTGATATAATTGCTCAAAAACGGGCATATCAGCTTCTGAGGTGATAGATGGATCTGGTTGTTCGGTTACTTTTCCGAGTATCAATCCTTTTCCAAGCAATGTTTTTTTAGCTTGTTCAAAACTCATTTTTCCGGCCACATCTGGCATTTCAACTTCGGGAACATCGAGCGAATTAACCGTTAGATAAATCTTTCTCCCTCGTTTTACCAAACGCATTGCTGCAGGGCTTTGGTCCATAATACTATGCCTCGGGGCGTTATCATCAAAAACCGAATCCGAAATAATATAATCGAGTTCATGGTCTTCTAATATTTCTATGGCTTTTTCAATTGACATTCCAGTAACTTTAGGAACTTCCTCGGTTTGGCCTTTACGCGTATAAATATTTATGACAAAAAAAGCAATGATACCGATACCTATTAGTACGAGTAGCATCAATCCCAAATTTCGGAGAATAAGCCAAAGTCCTTTTATCATAGTGTATGCTTTGAAATTTTGAGGTTCATGGTAAAGTATTTAATCTAATGGATAGGAAAAATCAACTGCAATATTAATCAATTTGCGCGGCCTTCAATCGCTCGTTTATCAAGCTATTTATGAACCAAGGTAGATTCTTTCCCGTAGCCCTTACTTGCTGGGGAACTAAACTTTCATTGGTCATTCCTGGGGTAGTATTGGTTTCTAAAAAATAAAAGGTTTTATCATTTAATATAAAATCAATTCGTGAAAGTGTTTTACAACCCAATGCTATAAATACCTTTTTTGACCAATGTTGTATCTCCAAAGTTTGTGAATCTGATAAATCTGCAGGCGTTACTTCGCTTGATTTGCCCATGTATTTTGCATCGTAATCAAAAAAATCAGTTTGACTAATGATTTCAGTTGGGGGCAATGCAATGGTTTCGCCATTCAATTCATATACGCCGCATGAGAATTCTCTTCCTGAAATAAATTCTTCAACAATCACTTCGGTGTCAAATTGAAAGGCTTTTTCTAAGGCTAATTTTAAATCATCAGTTTCATAAACTTTAGTAACGCCATAACTTGACCCATTTTTGTTAGGTTTAACAAAAACCGGAAGGGTTAATTGGTTCGATATGTTTGAAATATGATGGGTTAGGTGAGCCGAATCAATACACAATACCGATGCGGCCATAGCCACTTCGGTTTCTTTTAAAAATTGTTTACAAGCGGCCTTGTCAAAACTTATGGCCGAAGCTAATACACCACATCCAGTATAAGGTATATTAAGCATATCGAAATAGCCTTGGATTTTACCATCTTCAGCGGGCGAACCATGTAAAGGAAAAAAGGAGACTAACTGAAAATGTACTTTTCCATTTGCTGTAACTAATGAAAAATCATTTTTATCAATCAGGTTAACTACGCCATCTTCAGAGCGGTGATGCCAATTGTCTTTGCTAATATGTATTAGCCAAACGTTATAGTGTGTTTGATCTATCCACTCTTGCACCTTTACTGCGCTTAACAACGATATATTCGATTCGGCAGAGTAACCGCCTGTGAGTAATGCGATATTGATTTTATCCATTTATGCTTTGCAAAATTAGTTAAGCATATTCATATATTTAAAATCTAAATTTTAATTACTTTTGGCATACCAATTGTATAGTTGGAAAAACGATGTATTTAAAAAAAATTATTTCACTCACACTTCTTTCATTATTTATTACCTCTGCAAAGGCTTTGGATAGCGACACGGCTAAAATTAATACATTGCCTAAGTGTATTATTAAAGACATAAATGGCCAACCAGTTAATTTTGCAGAATACGTAGGCACTGGGCAACTAACAATAGTTTCCTTTTGGGCTACATGGTGTAAGCCATGTTTGGCTGAATTAATTAAAATTGATAACGTATACGAAGAATGGCAGGAAAAATATAAGGTAAGATTAATAGCTGTTTCGGTTGATGATAGCCGATCAGCCCATAAAGTAAAAGGATTGGTAGCAAGTAAAAACTGGACCTACGATGTGTTGATTGATCTTAATAGTGAACTACGTCAGGCCTTAAATGTTACTAATCCGCCAACCACTTTTATTATCGATAAAACTGGAAAAATTGTTTACACCCACAATGGGTACTTGGAAGGAGATGAAATAGAATTGGAAAGTAAATTAGCTGAATTGACTGGAAAATAACCTTTAGGGTATTTGAATTTTTGCTTTATTCTTTTTAATTAAATGGTCTGCTAATTCTAAATCACTCATAGCTAAAATATTATCGGATAGAATTGTTTTTGCTTCTTTAGCCAATGGATGTAATGGGTATTTCTCTGCCAATTGCTTGTAACACATTTCAGCCTGTTTCAAATTTTTCAAATTTTCCCAATAAATAAAACCTGCTGCCAATAAGGCATCTGGGCTTTTTTTGAACAAGGGATATTTAAGGGCAACAGCATTATAAAGACTTGCAGAAGCGTTGTACTCATTGGCCATTTGCAATAATTTGGCTGCTGTATAAAGCGTATGTGCACTAGTTGGGGTATTTGGGTTTGCGTTTACCCATTTTTGCAGAACAGATGCTGATATTCGTTTTTCTGCAGTAGAAAACTGAACCTTGCCATCGCAAATCAGGTAATAATGAACCGCCGAATCAATATTGTTTTTGCCTGTATGGTACAAATCTGCTAATTTTAAATTAACCATATGGTAAGATTCGGACACAGGAAAATTTGATTTATAATAATTTGCATAGCTTATAGCTTCATCCCAGTGTTTAATTATGTATTTGAACATAAAGCCTTTGAAC
Source organism: Bacteroidota bacterium (assembly GCA_947499775.1). Taxonomy (GTDB): domain Bacteria; phylum Bacteroidota; class Bacteroidia; order NS11-12g; family UBA9320; genus JABWCE01. Next base: position 6,312 of record CANMPY010000041.1, read on the forward strand.
ATGTATTTTTCTGCTATCGAATCTTTATCGAATTGTGTTGCATAGTCGAAATACATGGTCGCCAAATTGTTCATTCCATTAGGTGTAGAAGATGAATCGGAGATTTCGAGTTCATATATTTTTTGAGTTAGTTTTTCTTTTTTAGACGTACATGCTGCTAAAGAAAAGCCGATAAATAAAAATGTAAGTTTATAAATGTTGGTCATTTTTGAATAAATTTAATGGATTATCATTTGGAGAAGGGTAATATTCCTTGCGGAATAGTAAAAAAAATAAAATTCAAGGGTCTACATTACCATACCACCACACACACTTAGCACTTGCCCAGTAATATAGGTCGACATATCCGAAGCGAGAAATACAGTTAAGTTGGCAACATCTTCTGACGTTCCACTTCGTTTTAGTGGTATTTGTTCGGCCCATGTTTTTAGTACATCTTCGCCAAGGTGTTGAGTCATCTCAGTTTGAATAAATCCAGGCGTCACCACATTGCAACGTATATTTCTAGAGCCTAACTCTTTGGCAATAGATTTACTAAATCCTATAATTCCAGCTTTTGAAGCCGAATAATTAGATTGACCCGCGTTGCCAGTTACTCCAACAACCGAAGACATATTAATTATGGATCCTCTCTTTAACTTTAAAAAATTGCGAACAGATGCCTTAGTGAGGTTAAAAACAGATTTTAGGTTTATATCTATTACTTCATCCCATTGTTCTTCTGTCATTCGCATTAATAAATTGTCGCGGGTTATGCCAGCATTATTAATCAAAATATCAAAATCACCAAAGTCGGTGTTAATTTTTTCAATAAGGTCGATGGCGTCTTGAAATATGCCAGCATTTGATTGATATCCAATTACTTTAACCCCGTAGGTAGTGGATAATTCGTTTTGTAGGCTATTGGCTTGCTCAACCGAGTTGGCATATGTAAAGGCTATGTTAGCGCCATGTTCAGCAAATTTTTCGGCCACGGCTTTGCCAATTCCTCTTGTAGCTCCAGTAATAAGTGCTGTTTTTCCTTCTAATAATTTTGTCATTCTTAATGCAAAAATAGGAAGTAAATTAAATAATTGAACACAAAAAAACCCGATTTTTTCGAATCGGGTTTTAATATTTTTTTGAAATGGGATTACAACTCGTCTTGATCTCGTCTTACCTCGAATGCGCCTGCCGTAATATTACCAGTAGGCAAACTTCCTGATTCTTGTAATTGTCCACTAAATGTTCCTGAAATTTTACCTCCAACTGGGTCATATTTTGTAACATTAATAATCATATCTCTACCAGGTTCTGGTTGATAGATGTATTGTTTGTGTTTTACACCTTGATCAATATTAATCTCAATATTTACCTCTGGAATAACAGAGTATTTAAAAGTGCCTAAGGTTTTGCCTGGAAACTTAAGAATAAAACTTGCATAGGTGCCTGCTGAATAGCCTTCTACAATTATTGTAGTAAAATCGGTTCCTACTCTATACGTTCCAAACATATTGGTGCTATCCCACTTTAAGGAATAGGTTTTTATGTTATTGAATTTAAACGTATTGATAGGTTCAACAACTTTTTTTGTTGTATCCACTACCGGAGGAATGTCATCGGGTGGGGTTCCGCAATTTTGAAAGGGAATGGCTGCTGCAGCCACTAAAATTACCAAGACTATTTTTTTTAATAGTCCAAGGGGTGATGAATGTAACAGATTTTCAATTTTCGATTTCATGTGTGTTATTTTTGGGATACAATTTTATATTAAATTTAATGAATGAGCAAGTTACTTTTTTAATCATTCAGCAATATTTTCTTCTTCAAAATTACCGTATCTTAAAAATAAAGCGTTCATACCAATCGATATAGCTCCAATTAGCAAATTTAATGTTAAAAAATTGATAAAAAGCTTAGCAAAATTTGAATTAAACCACATTAATGGGAGGCTTAATAAGGTAGATAAAATAAATAATAACATAAAAAACAATAGGGTCCCGAAAAGCAATATTTTAAATGATCGACCTACAGTTATGATTTGAAAAGAGTATTTCAAAGCATCAATAAAAGTCATATCGCCCATGATACTTCCTGGGATAACCAACAAAGTACGTACCAGGAAAAGACCTATAAATAATGCAGCAATTATTCCTATAACTGGATTTGTAGTAATTCCTACCACTATAAAACCGCTTGTAAAAAGTAAGTATCCACCACAAAGAATTAAATAGAGTAAAATTTTAAGTAAAATTTTATTAGGGAGAAGAAGCGTTGTAATTTTTTCATTTAAATCAAAGAACTTGTTTTTTATAAAGCGCTGAGTTGTATAAAAGATGTATGCTGAAAATAAAAGCATGAGTAAAACTACCTCAGCCATTGAAGGTATTAATTTTGGATGTTTTAAGATAAACGTTTGCATGGTTTTACTTTGCTCCATCATATTTTTGGAGGGGTTTGCCATTAAGGTCGATAATTCATTTAATCCCGAAGAGCCTAGCGCACTTGTTAAACTAAATTGAGCTACAAAAGCAGTTAAGAATGAAACCAAAAGAGAAATGCAGAAAAGAAATAAGAAATTCTTACCCAATAGTTTATAGAATGCGGCAACCGGCTGAAGTTTGTACTGTGAATTAATTAGTGTCATTTTATTTTATATCGTGGTTTATAGTGTTGTTAGTAGTGTTGTGTTTGTGAGTGCATTGCTTAAACAAAATTAAGGAATAGGTTACCAAATAATAAACTACAATAGTAATGCCTAACATATAAATTATATGCAATACGCTGAAGTGTGGTTTAAGGCTAAGTCCCCATAAAAGTAAGGAGAATGATGCTATTTGTAATAACAATGCTGTTGCTATTTTAAGTATTTTTAATATCATTTCAGCCATGGATTTTTATCTTCTACTTTAAACTTAACACCCTCGTATTTAGGGTAATAATTGTGAATGTAAACAGCAAAAGGCGTAGGAATTAAAACAGGAATTGGGTTCTGAGATTTTGTGCTTAAAGGGGCAATATTATATTTTTTTATCCAATCGAAATAAATATTTTGATCGTTTATTTTAGGAGTAAATTGGTCCTTTAAACTTTGCAAAGCATTTGAATATGCTACCTCTAGGTCTGCATTTTCGATACATTGGTAAGGAGGATATCCATACAATCCTTTATACAGGAGAAACAGGGCGCGATAATCGAATTGAGACGGACGAAGTTTCCTCCATGTGGTATCTTTAGCTATCTTGGATTTTTTAAATCCAAGGGATTTGTTTTTTAGACCGAGTCTAATAAACTCATGTTCAATATCAAAAAGACTAAACGATTTGCCGGCTATCCTTATATTTTTTTGCTTATAAAAATTAGTATAAACCCCTTCAAATGCAGTATCTCGTAAAAAAAATAGCATTTGACTATTATATATGTTAATCCAAAACGTTAATTTTTCTTGATCAGTTTTTAAC